>JAJZGE010000303.1 GCA_021798675.1 Pseudomonadota bacterium
AGTGGTTGAACTCGTGCGGCAGCAGGTCGCGCATCAGCACGTTCTTGTCCCACTCGGTGAAATAGCCGGTGCCCACGCCGTCCTCGCTGGACTGGTGATGCTCGAGCCCGTTGAAGCCCATCTTGTCGCTCAGCGAGAACAGGAAGTCGTAGTGGCTGTAATGGTGCGCGCCGTACAGCTTGTACATCTGCTGCACCAGGTTCCGGTGCGCCTGCAGCTGCGCCGGGGTGATCGCCAGATACTTCGGCGCATCCGCCACGATGTCCATGTGCACGGGTGTCTTGGCGCCCGGATCGAGGTCGACGCGCTTGAAATAGAGTCCGGCGAAGATCGGCGAATCGACCAGCGTGTTGTAGGTGGTCGGCTTGAAATTCACCGTGTCGCCGTCGCGCGAGGCGACCTCCAGCGCGCTGCCGAACTGCCAGCCGGCGGGAAATTTCACGCTGGCCTGGGTGGTGATGTCGCGGCTGTAGTAGCCGGCCGGATACAGCGTGTTGGCGTTCCACTGCAAATTGAGCATTTCCGGCGTCATCACCACGCGGCCTTCTTGCGGGTTCTGCGGCGAGAGGTACTGGAACGCCACCTCCACGCTGCTGACGCCCTGAGGTACGGTGACGTGAAAGGCAAACACGTTCAGCGGGTCGCGCAGCCACGGCAGCGTCTTGCCGTTGGCGGTCACCACCAGGCCGGCCAGCTTGTCGATCGGGCCGCTCGGCGAGTGGTTGCCCGGCAGCCACTGCGGGTACAGCAGGGTCAGCGGCCCCGAACGCACCGGCAGCGTCTCGTGCACGCGGAAGATGCGGTGCGCCACGTCGGTGGCATCCACGCGGATTTGCAGGGTGCCCGGATACGGCACATCCTGCGGCGCCGGGACATCCGCCAGCGCGGCGAAGCTGGCCAGGCCGAGGGCGCTGGCGACGAGGGCGGAAGCGAGGCGGGTGACTTTCAAGCGGTTCTCCGGTGAGCTGAGGGACAAAGCCACCGCGCGAAAAGCTGTCGCGACATGGACTCAGACGGGGGATGCTAGCCCCGAGCCGCCCCGCTTAACCCATGCCGAAGGTCACGGCCGACGCCTGGACCGGCCATGGGCCGGTGGCTCGCGCCGACACTGGCACTGCTCTTGCATCATTCTCGCAACGGCGGCATTTTCCCGCCCACCGAGACCCCGCATGCACGCCCAGCTTGTCAGCGTCCCGCCGGACGCCGACCCGGATCAGCGCCGCGAATTCACGCACTACCTGGCGCAGCGCATGCGCCCGGTCATCCACGCGCTGATGCTGGTAGCGGTGCTCGGCTATGTCGCCGCCACCGGAGCCAGCGCGCTGACCGCGGCCAGCGCGGTGCCGCTGTGGCTGCGGCTGGCACCGGCGCTGCCGCTGCTGCTGCTGGCTACGGGCACTGCGCGTGCGCGCCGACCGTGGCAGCTCAGCGCGCTGACCCTGGCCAGCGTGCTGCTGCTGGAGATCGGCAGCAATCTCAATGGCATCGGCCGGATGCAGGGCCTCCCGTGGGTGATGCCCGGCACGCTGCTGATCCCGGTGGCCTCGGCGGCGATCTGGCTGGCGCGCTGGGATTTCATCGCCGGCATGACGCTGTGCGGGCTCGGGCCGATGCCGATGCTGCTGTTCGGCGAGGCCGACAGCGCGCAGGTGCTTCCGTATCTGGTCTACCTGGTGATCGCCATTGCGCTGGCCAGCGTGATGCGCGCCTTCATGACGCGCACCTTGTTCGAGCATTTCCGGCTGGAGCGGCAGCTGCGCGAGCAGGCCAGCACCGACGGCCTCACCGGGCTGCTGTTGCGCAACCGCTTCCTGGAGCTGGCGCGGCTCGCGCTGGACGAGGCGCGCCAGCAGCCACGGCCGGTGTGCATGCTTTACATGGATGCCGATCGTTTCAAGCAGCTCAACGACAACCACGGGCATGCGGCGGGCGATGCCGCGCTGGTGGCGCTTGCCGGGGTGCTGCGCCGGCACACGCGCCAGAGTGACCTGGTCGGGCGCATCGGCGGCGAGGAGTTCGGTCTGCTGCTGCCCGGACTCGACCTGAGACAGGCCAGCCTGCGCGCCGAACTTCTGCGCGTGGCGATGCATGAGGTGCGGCGCCCGGACGGCCCGCTCACGGTCAGCATCGGCGTAGCCACGCGCTGCGCGGCCGACGAGCCGCTCGAATCGCTGCTGGCGCGCGCCGACAAGGCGATGCGCCAGGCCAAGGCCGACGGCCGCGACCGCATCGTCTGCGCCTGAGCCACCACGCAGGCCGTGGTGCCGCATTTCAGGCGTGGCTGGCCAGCTTGCTGTGGCGGATGCCGTAGCCGAAGTAGATCACGCAACCCAGCACCATCCAGATCACGAAGCGCTCGTAGGTGATCCACGGCAGACCGTAGATCAGCACCGCGGAAAACACGATGCCGAGCGGCGCGGTGAACCACACTGCCGGCGTGCGGAAGTTGCGCGGCAGCTGCGGCCGACGCACGCGCAGCAGCAGCACCGCGGCGCAGATGATGATGAAGGCACTGAGCGTGCCGATGTTCACCAGCTCGGCCACTTCGCCGATCGGCAGCAGGCCCGCCACCACCGCCGTGAACAGCCCGAGGATGAGGGTGGGCCGTGCCGGCGTGCCGAAGCGCGGGCTCACTTTCGCGAACCAGCCCGGCAGCAGGCCATCGCGCGCCAGCGCAAACCAGATCCGCGCCGCGCCCAGCATGAAGGCGAACAGCACGCTGGTGACGCCGATCACCGCCGCCGCCGCGACCGTGACGCTGAGCCAGTTGAGGCCGATCGAGGCGAACGCCTCGGACACCGACGCATCGCCGCCAAGGTTGTGATACGAGGTGATGCCGGTGAGCACCAGCGACACCGCGATGTACAGCACCATCGCCACCGCCAGCGACAGCAGCACCGCGCGCGGCAGGTCACGCTGCGGGTGCTTGGCCTCCTCCGCCGCGGTGGTCAGCGTGTCGTAGCCGAACACCGCGAAAAACACCACGCTGGCGCCGGTCAGCACGCCCTGCCAGCCGAAATGGCCGATGCCGGTGGCGGCGTCGACCACCCGCGCCGGAATGAACGGATGCCAGTTCGCGGAGTGGATGTAGAACACGCCCACGCCGACCACCAGCAGCACGCCAAGCACCTTGATTGCCACCACCGCCGTGTTGAAGCGCGCGCCCCATTCGGTACGCACGGTGAGCAGCACCGCCACCGCCATCGACACCGCGGCGGCAATCACGTTGAAGCGATGACCGTCGCCAGGCCCCGCGATGGCGCGGGCGCCGTGCGTGCCGAACAGCTGCTGCAGGTAATACTCCATCGTCGGCGCGCTCATGCTCTGCTGCGCCCACACCGGCAGGTGCACGCCGGCGGAGGCCAGCAGCACCTGCACGTAGCCGGACCAGCCGATCGCCACCACCGCCACCACCAGCGCGTATTCCAGCAGCAGATCCCAGCCAATGATCCACGCCGCGAATTCGCCAAGCACCGCGTAGCCGTAGGTATACGCGCTGCCGGTGACCGGGATCAGTCCGGCGAACTCGGCGTAGCACAGTGCGGCGCAGGCGCTGCCTGAACCCGCGATGAGAAAACTCAGCACCACCGCCGGCCCCGCATTGGTGGCCGCCTGCTGGCCGGCCAGCACGAAGATGCCGACGCCGATGATGCCGCCGATGCCGATTGCGGTGAGCTGCCACAGCCCCAGCACGCGGCGGAAATCGCGCCGCGTGACCACCTCGGCCTGCAGCTGTTCGATCGACTTGTGCCGCACCAGCTTGCTGAAGAAACCCATTGCCTGACCCCCGTGAGCAAGCGGCGATCATAGCGAATCGCCCCGCGCCTGCCTGCATGCCTTGCGCCATGGCTCGGCCGCGCGGGCGCGCAGCGGCCCGCTCAGCCCGCGGCCACCCGGCCTGACAGGCTCGCGCCAGGCTGGCCGCCGACCACCCACGGCAGCGCCAGCGCACTGAGCCCGAACAGCGCGGCGATGGCCCAGGCGATATGGCCGTCCAGACGGCTATCGCCGAACCACTGCCTGGTCAGCAGCGGCAGCAGCGCCGTGGCCAGCACCCGCAGAGCTTCCGCCCACGGCGCCCGGCGCCGCCCTTCCATCA
>JAJZGE010000304.1 GCA_021798675.1 Pseudomonadota bacterium
TGCTGGCGCTGGTGGAGGATGTGCTGGACATCTCGGCGATCGAGGCCGGCAAGCTGCGACTGAAGCAGGAAACCTTCAACCTGAATGCCCTGCTGGAGCAGATCAACCTGATGCTGCGCCCCGAGGCGCGCTCGAAGCGGCTGGACTACACGGTGACGGTGATGCCGGAGGTGCCGGTGCAGCTGCGTGGCGATGCCCACCACCTGCAGCAGGTGCTGGTGAATCTGCTGAGCAACGCGATCAAGTTCACCGCGTCGGGCGAAGTGCGCATGACGGTGGCGAGATCGGCCGGGGGCAGCGCGGCGCAGGCGCGCCTGCGCTTCACGGTTTCCGACACCGGCATCGGCATCCCCGCGTCGGCGCGCGCAAAGCTGTTCGAGGCCTTCGAGCAGGTCGACAACAGCCTGGCCCGTAAGCACCAGGGCAGCGGGCTGGGTACCACCATCGCCAAGGGCCTGACCGAGGCGATGGGCGGCACGATCGGGTTCGAAAGCAGCGAGAACGTCGGCAGCCGGTTCTGGGTCGAGCTGCCGTTCGAGCTCGCCGCCGAGTCCGTGCGCGCATCCGCCGGCAGCCAGACACCGGCAACGGAAGCGCGCAGGCCGCCGGCGCCATCGACCGCACACAACGTGATCGCCTTTGCCGACCCGTTCTCGCGCCATCGCGCACGCATCAAGTCGGCGCGCATCCTGGTCGCCGACGACCATGCCGCCAACCGCCTGCTGCTGCAGGGCGTGCTGCAGAAGGCCGGTCACCGCGTGATGACGGTGGAAGACGGCGAAGCCGCGCTGGATGCGCTGGTGGGCGGCGGCTTCGAGCTGGCGCTGATGGACCTGCACATGCCGTCGCTGAGCGGCATCGACCTGTTGCGCCAGCTGCGCGTGATGGAGGCGGGCAGGCGCAGCCGCACTCCGGTGGTGATCATCAGCGCCGATGCCACTCCCGAGTCGGCGCAGGCGTGCCGCGACGCCGGTGCGCGCGCGTTCATCACCAAGCCCTTCGCCGCCGCAAGGCTGCTCGATGCCGTCGCCGCGATCCTCACCGGCGCGGACGGCGAGGAACCGGACAACCCACAGCCGGTCGCACATGCGTCCTCCGCGGAAGTGCTGGACCCGTCGGTGCTGGATGAACTCGCCTCGCTCGGCATGGGCAAGACGTTCGAAGCCGACTTCATCGGCCAGTGCGTCGCCGATGCACGGGTGGCGCTGGCAAGGATGCGCCAGGCCGGAGCGGCGGGCGACTGGGACCCGTTCCGCGAGCAGGCCCACGCGATGAAGGGCATCGCCGGCAACCTCGGCCTGGTGCAGTGTGCCGGGTTGAGCGGCGCGCTGATGCGGATGACCGCCTTCGAACTGGAACAGGACTGGCGGCGCCATTGCGAAAGCCTGATCCAGCGCCTGCACGACGGCGAGCAGGCGCTGCAGGCGCGCGGGAGCTGGACACCCGCGCGCGAGGACGGCTCGCCGTCGCCATGATCAGGCCTTTGCGGCGGCCGGCTCGCCGTGTCGACGATACTGCGCGCGCACCAGCCGCTCCATGGTCCGCAGCGACTTTTCGCCGAGCTGCAGCGCGGTGTCCACCCAGATCTCGGTGATCGCCATCATCTCTTCCAGCGTCACCGGCTGGGCCAGCGCCCGCACCCGATGCATGGCCATGCGCGCATGGGGGATGCGGCGGTTGCCGCGGATCACTTCTTCCACCGCCTGCACGCCCTGCCCGCGCGGAGCCAGGACATCCACCAATCCCATCTTGTAGAGCTCTTCGCTGGACAGAACGTCGCCGCTCAGCATCAGCTGCTCGGCCTTGTGCGGCGGGATGCGCTTGCACAGGAAGGAATAGGCACCCATCCCCGGGAACAGGTCGAACAGGACCTCCGGCAGCCCCATGCCGATGCCTTCCTCCGCCACGATGGTGTGGCAGCTCAGCGCCACTTCGAAGCCACCGCCCAGCGCATCGCCCTGCACCAGCGCGATGCTGTGCGCATCGGCATCGAGCCCGGCATGGAAGGCATGCACGCCGCGCACGCACTGCCGGGCGTAGGTGAGCAGTGCGGGACGATTCTGCTGGCGGATCGCGTCACAGAAGTATTCGAGGTCGCCGCCGAGGTTGAATGCATCGCAGTCGGAAGCGATCACCACGTGCCGCAGCCCGGCTTCGCCAAACATGCGTTCCCGGCGCAAGCGGTCGCCGAGGGCGTTCTGGTATTGCAGGATGTCGGCCACCAGCGCCGGCTTGAAGCAGGCGCGACCGGGCGTCGTAGCCAGGTCGGCGTGCATGTGGCACCAGTGCACGGCGGCATCGGCACTCTCGGTGACGCGCAGGGTGGGGTAACGGGGGACAGAAGCAAGCTTCTCCAGGATCGCGGTAGCCATGGTCGCTCCAGACGGTTGATGCCAGCCCGGGCCGTGACCGGCGGGCACGGAAGAGAGAGAGGCCCGTAGGCCTCTATGCACCCAATCAGCCTGAAGTGCAAGGACAAACCCGGCGCTCGCAGCCGCGCGCCCCGCATCGGAGGAAAACTGCAAACCCGGTCGCACGACCGCCGCGGCGACCACCCCTCGTGCGGCACGCGCCGCCCAGCGCAAAGGCCTTGGGGAGGCTACCCGCGCAGCCGCGGCACGCCGTGTTCGTCGCGCTCCTCGACGGCGATGGTGCTGGTGTCGATCACGCCGGCCTTGTCCGAAAACGCGGGTCGCACGGTCTCGCCGCGCGCCATGGCCAGGGCGTTGCGGTAGCAACGCTGGGCCTGTGCAGCGTCGCCCTGGCCGGCATGCGCATCGCCCAGCGCCTCCCAGGCACCGCTGCACGGCTCCAGCGCCAGCGCGCGTTCGAGGTACTGGCGGGCCTTGCCCCAGAGTTTCGAGCGTACGCAGATGCGGCCCAGGGCAAGCAGCAGCACGGGATCATTCGGGTGCAGGTCGAACCAGCCTTCGGCGCGGCGCAGGCGGGCGTCGAGATCGCCGCCGGCGAGCACCCCGTAGGCTTCCACCAGTTCCGGCGACCATTCGCGGCGCAACGCGGACTCCAGTTCGTCCATCGCCGGCAGCACCAGGCCGAAGCCGGCGGCGCGGCGCGCGTACGCGTCGATGGCGGCGGTGGCGCGGCGCTGGCTCTTGGGCAACTGCGACCACAGCGTGTTGAGTGCAGCGCCGTCGGGCGCGGCGTCGATGGCGGCAACCAGCACGCGGGCTTCCAGCCCGGCGTAACCGCGCATGCCCAGTGCACCGCTCTTCTGCAGGGGATCGAGCGCGGCCAACGCGCGGCGCGTATCGCCCACGGCGAGCGCGGAGAGCGCCAGCTCACGCCAGCCGCCCGGCGGCAGCGCGGCCTTGTCCGCATCAGGGGCGAGCAGGGCCACGGCCTCGCCCGCCTTGCCGTCGCGTCGCAGCATGCGTGCACGCAGCACCCGCGCAGCCTGCGGCGCGGCCTGCGAAGCTTCGGCAAGAATTTCCAGGCCGCGCCCGTGTTCGCCGCGGCGCGAAGCGGCCTCGGCGGACGCCAGCAGGGCCACGCCGCGCAGCGCACCCAGTCGCGAGGCGCGGTTGAGGTCGCGCTCGGCGTCGCCGTGGCGACCCTCCATCAGCGCGACCAGGCCATCGGCCAGGCGCTTGCGGCTGAGCCGCCGGTGCCGCCGCGACAGCGCGCCGAACGGCCAGCGCAGCAGCCGCCATGCCGCGACGAGCACCGCCCAGGCCAGCAACAGGATGATCACCGCGGCGACCACCGTGGTCTGCACGCGCCAGCCGTGCAGGCGAACCAGCACGTAGCCGGGATCCGCGGCCACCCAATGCCAGCCGAACGCGGCCAGCGCGGCGACGAACACCAGCAGCAGGATCCAGCGCCACAGGCTCATCGCGCGTTCCCCGCGGACTGCGCTGGCGCGGGGCGGGTCGACAACGCATGCACCGCGCGCAGGTTGCGCAGTTCGGCGAGTGCCGCGCCCAGCTGGACCGGCGCGTTGTCCGGTAATGCCCCGGCCAAGCGGTGCAACGTGGCCCGCGCCTGCTGCACGGCATCGTCCTGGCCGTCGAACTGACTGGCCAGCCCGGCGTCGGCGCGCCGCAGCGCCTCAGC
>JAJZGE010000305.1 GCA_021798675.1 Pseudomonadota bacterium
ACCTGCTGCTGCTCACCTACGAAAGCCTGGTGCGCGACCCGGCTGCGGCGATGCGTGCGGTCTATCGCTTCCTCGGCGAGCCGTGGTTCGAGCACGACTTCGACCACATCGAATACCACGCCGACGAGTTCGACGCCCGCGTCGGCATGCCCGGCCTGCATTCGGTCCGACCCAAGGTGGAAGCCGTGGAGCGCCAGCCCGTGCTACCGCGCGAAATCTTCGGCCGCTTCGCCAACGAGGCGTTCTGGCTCGACCCGAAGAACAACGTCAACCAGGTACCCATCGTGTAGGGTTTTTCATAGGCTTCCGCCCCTTTGTTTCCACTGCGGATCAAGGTTGCGTCGTCGCAAGTTACAGTGCGACTTCGATCGCCTGCCGGCGCCCGAGTTACCTCTCTTTGCTGGCCCAAAGTGAGGTAACCCAGAGAAATGGCCTGATTCAATCCGCCGGAATTACAGGCAAGCCATGTCGAGGAGCTTGGAACGACTCCCGCCGACACGAGCTTCACAGCCGCCATCCCGCCCCGTATCTGGAAACCGAGGGCTGGCCAGTTCAGGCCATTTCTCTCTGGTACGCCGCCACCACCGCACGGCGCTCCACGATGCGCCCCTCGCGCAACGTCGCCACCTCGTCCACCAGCGCGGACAACTGACCAAGCCGGTGCGTGATGAGCAGCACGCTGCGCCCGCGCATCGCCTCGTCCAGCGCGCGGTAGAGGCGTGCCGCCGTGCCGGCGTCCAGGCCCTCCAGCGGCTCGTCCAGGATCAGGATCGGCGCGTCCGCCAGCAGCGCCCGCGCGATGGCGATGCGCCGCGCCTCGCCGCCGGAGACGCGCACGCCGTTCTCGCCCACCCGCGTGTCCAGGCCTTGCGGCAGGCCGGCCACGTAATCGTCGAGTTGCGCGCGCCGGATCGCCAGCGCGAGCTGCTCGTCGCCGGCCTCAGGCCGCGCGAGGCGCAGGTTGTCGCGCAGACTGGCGTCGAACAGGTAAGGCTGCTGGTCGACCAGGGCGATCCGCGCGCGCACCTCGTCGCCCTGCCAGGCCTCCAGCGGCACGCCGCCCAGCATGACGCTGCCATCGCAGGGATACAGGCGCAGCAGCGCACCCGCGAGGCTGCTCTTGCCCGCCCCCGAGGTACCCACCAGGGCCAGCCGGCCGCCCTGCGGCAGATCGAGGTCCACGCCGTCCAGCACCCACGGCCCGGCCTCGTCGTGGCGCAGGCGCAGGCCACGGATCGCCAGGTCGTTGCCGCACGGCGGCGGCGACGGCTGCGCCGGTTCATCCACCGCTGCCGGCATGTCGGCCAAGGCCAGCAGGCGGCGCGCCGAAGCGAGCGTGCTGCCCCACAGCGCCCACGCATCCGGCAACGGCGCGATCGCCTCGAACGCGGCCAGCGCCAGCAGGGTCAGCATGGTCAACGCCGGCGGCTGCAGTGCGCCCCGTTCCAGCGCCGGCAAGCCGCAGGCGAGCGCCGCAAGCACAGCACACTGCGCCGCCAGCGCCACGCCGCCGGCGCCCAGCGCCTGCAGGCGGTCGATGCGCCGGCGCGCCTCGCGCAGCTTCACTGCAACGGCATCGACCCTGGCGGCATGCGCCGCCTCGGCACCGTACAGCGCCAGCTCGGCGCGCCCGCGCAAGCCGTCGACGGCCAGCAGGCGCAGCTCCTCCGCGTGCGTCACCACCGCCTCGCCCGGCGTCTTGCCCTGGCGTTGCATCCAGCGCGGCAGCAAGACGCCGGCCGCCAGCATCAGCACGCCCAGCGGCAGTGCCAGCAACGGCAACCAGTACAGCGCACCGCACAGCACGGCCAGCGTGGTCGCCACCGCCACCGCCAGCGGGATCAGCACGCCGAGGTAGGCATGCTCCAGCGCGTCCACGTCCGCACGCAGCCGCGAGAACAGCTCGGCGCTGCGCAAGCCGCCCAGCCGCGCGGGCGCCAGCGGCACCAGCCGGGCAAACAGCCATACGCGCAGGCGGGCCAGCACGCGCAGGGTTGCCTCGTGCGTCGCCAGGCGTTCGGCGTAGCGGCCGCCGGTGCGCAGTATCGCGAGCAGCCGGATCAACGCCGCCGGCGTGTAGTAGTTGATCGCGATGCCGCCCGCGCCGACCAGCGCCATCGAGGTGATGAAATGCCCCGACACGGCCAGCAGGCCGATGCCGGCAAGCATGCTGAGCAGGGCCAGCGCCGCGCCCGCGAGCAGCCAGCGGCGATCCTCCGCGCGCAGCAGGCCGAACAGGCGGCGCACGACGGCGGTGTCGGTGTCGCCGCTGCGCGGATGCGCGCTCATGCGGCCTGCTCCGCCGCCAGCAGTCCGGCGAAATGTCCGCCCGCCGCGCGCAATGCATCGGCGCGGCCGTGCTCCACGATGTGGCCCTCGGCCAGCACGGCCACGTGCTCGTCGTCGCGGATGCCGTCCAGCCGGTGCGTGATGCGGATCACCGTGCGGCCCTCGCCAAGGCGCGCGAGCGCCGCGTCGATACTGGCGGCGGTGGCGTCATCGAGGTGTTGGGTGGGTTCGTCCAGCAACAGCAGCGGCGCGTTGCGCAACCAGGCGCGCGCCAGCGCCAGTCGCTGGCACTCGCCGCCGGACAGGCCGTGGCCGCGCTCGCCCAGCGGCGTATCCAGACCCTGCGGCAGCCGCGCCACCACGCCATCGAGCGAGGCGGCCTGCAACGCGCGCCACAGCGTGAAGGTGTCCGCATCCGCCGCGGCGATCAGCAGGTTGTCGCGCAGGCTGCCGTGGAACACGTGGGCGCGTTGCGGAATCCATGCGATGTGGCGGCGCCACGCGTCCAGGTCCGTGCGTGCCAGGTCGTGCCCGTCGACGAGGATGCGCCCGGACTGCGGCGCGTCGAAGCCCATCAGCAGCGACAGCAGCGTGCTCTTGCCGCTGCCGCTTGCGCCGACCAGGGTCAGGCACGTGCCGGCCGGCAGGTGCAGGTCGAGGTCGCGCAGCACCGCGCGGCCATCCTCGTGGGCGAAGCCGACGCGTTCGAAGTCGATCGTCAGCTGCGTCGCGGCGATGGGCGATGGCGATGCCACCTGCGCCGCCTGCGGCAGCTGCACCGCCAGCCACTCGACCAGGTCCGTCGCCGCGGCGGCGGCATCCATGCGCCGGTGCCGCTGCGTGCCCAGCGCGCGCAGCGGCAGGAAGAATTCCGGCGCGAGCAGCAACACGAACAGGCCCTGCTCGAACGCCAGCTTGCCCCACATCAGCCGGAAGCCGATCAGCACCGCCAGCACGGCGATGCTCACCGTGGCGAAGAACTCCAGCACCAGCGCGGAGAGGAAGGCGATGCGCAGCACCGCCATCGTCTCGCGCCGGTAGGCTTCGCCGGTGGCCTCCAGCAGCGCCTGCTCGCGCGTGGCGGCGCGGTACAGGCGCAAGGTGGTGAGCCCGGCCAGCGCATCCATGAAATGCGCGCCCATCCGGCGCAGGCGCATCCAGCGGCGCTGGCTTGCCTGCTCGGCCGCCTGCCCCGCCAGCACCATGAACAACGGCACCAGCGGTGCGGTGAACACCAGCACCAGCGCCGACCACGGGTCGGCGGGCAGCACCACCAGCAGGATCAGCGCGGGCACCAGCACGGCGAACGCCGCCTGCGGAAGGTAGCCCGCGTAATACGGCACCAGCGCATCCACGCCGTCGACCAGGCGGGTGGCGAGGTCCCCGCTGGCCTGGCGCGTGCCCCAGCGCGGGCCAAGCTCGCGCATGCGTTTCTCCAGCGCCTGCCGCACCGCGTCAGCCACGCGCGCGCCGGCCTCGAAGGTGGCGCGGCGCTGCAGCAGGCCCAGCGCGAACCGCAATGCCGCCAGCGCCAGCAACGCCAGCAGCCATGGCCAGGCCATGCTCCAGCGGCGACCGTGGAAGATCGCGCCGGCCAGCACGTGGGCCAGCATCCACGCACCCAGGCACATCAGCGCGGCCTGCAGCAGGCCCGCCGCGATGCCCGTACCCAGCAGGGCACGCACCGGACGGGCCTGGTCGCGCAGCCATGCGCTGGCGACGGACGTCATGCGCAGCGGCGACCGTTCAGCGCCCGCCGCCCGACGCGG
>JAJZGE010000306.1 GCA_021798675.1 Pseudomonadota bacterium
TCCGGCGGCAAGGTCGGCCTCCACCATGAAATCCGGCAGCACCGCCACGCCGGCGCCGGCCAGCGTCATCGCGTGCACCGCCGCGGCGGCGTCGGCCTGGGCGCGTGGTGCCAGGCGCACGCGCGTCTGCGTGCCGTTGCGCGCGGTGAAGGTCCAGCGTGCCGGCGAACTGAGCACCGAGAGCAGGATCGCGTCGTGCCGCGCCAGATCCGCCGGCCGCCGCGGCCGGCCTCGCGCCGCCAGATAGCGCGGTGCGGCTACCAGCCATTGGCGGAAGCCGGCCAGCCGCACGGCGTGCAGGCCGGAGTCGCGCAGCGGGCCACCGCGGATCGCCATGTCGAAGCGGCCGCCGATCAAGTCGCTGATACCGTCGTCCAGCACCAGCTCGGCGTGCACCCCGGGATGGCGACGCAGGAAGTCGGCCAGCGCCGGCGCCACCACCGCGGTGCCGTAGTTCACCGGCGCGGTGAGGCGCAGGGTGCCGCGTGGCGTCTCGCGGTGCGCGCCCACGCGCTCGATCGCCGCCGCGGTCTCGCCGAGGATGCGCTCGCAGTCGGCGTGGAACAGCGTGCCGGCCTCGGTCAGCGCCATCCGTCGCGTGCTGCGCACCAGCAGGGTCACGCCCAGCTCGCGCTCCAGCCGCGCCAGGTGCTGGCTCACCATCGCCTTGGTCTGACCCAACTGCTCCGCCGCGGCGGTGAACGAACCCGCGCGCACCAGCGCCGCGAACGCCGCCAGCCGGTTGAGATTGACCTCGCCCATGTGCGTCCTCCACTGTCAACTCTTACTTTACAGTGAATTGCGGTTCGGTCGATTTATCGAACCGTTGGCCAGGCGCATGCTGTACCCCGTTGACCCATCACCGGAGACCTTCCATGCAGATCGCACTGTTCGGCGCCACCGGCCACATCGGCCGCGCCATCCTCGACGAAGCACTGGCGCGCGGCCACGACGTGACCGCGGTGGTGCGCGATCCGGCCCGCCTCGGCCTTCGCCACGACCGGCTCCGCGTCGTCACCGGCGACGTCGCGCGGCCGGAAACCTGGCTGGACGCCATGCGCGGCAGCGCCGCCGCCGTGGCGAGCCTGTCCGCCCGCCGCGACGGCAACCACGACAGCCTGCCGGAGAACGCGCGCATCCTGCTCGACCGGTTGCCCGCGACGGGGGTGTCGCAGCTGGTCTGGGTCGGCGGTGCCGGCAGCCTGGAAACCGCGCCCGGCGTGCGCGTGCTCGACGCCCAGGATTTTCCCGCCGCATGGAAGCCCGAGGCCGAGGCCCAGGGCCGCGCATTGGACGTCTTCCGCGCCAGCGGCTCGCCAGTCGACTGGACCTACGCCAGCCCCGCCGCGCTGGTCGAGGACGGCGAACGCAGCGGCCGCTATCGCATCGGCGGCGACCAGCTGCTGACGGACGTCCACGGGGTCAGCCGGATCAGCGTGGCGGACTATGCAGTCGCCCTGCTGGATCGCGTCGAGCAGGACGACGCTCCGCGCCGGCGCATCACCGTGGCCTACTGAGCGGGCGGGGATCCCGCCGTGCCGGCCATCCCGGGCATGTCGCCCATGCCAGGGTGGCCAGCGTCGGCATGGGCGTGCCCCCTGTCCATGTCGTCGTCCGGCGGGGCCTTGGCCACGATGGCCTTGTACTGCGCCGGCGTCATGCCCGGCAGCTTCTCGAGGAAGGCCACCATGCTCCAGATGGTGGGATCGTCGTGGCCGGCCATGCCCCAGGCAGGCATCGCGCTCATCTTGATGCCGTGCTTGATCACCCAGAAGGCCTGCCTCGGATCGACGTGGATCCTGGAGAGATTCGGTGGCTGCGGGTACATGCCCACGCGCAGTTCCGAATCGTCCATGCCGGGAGCCAGGTGGCAGCCGGTGCACATGGCGGCGTACTGGCCGGCGCCTTTCAGGATCAGCTGCGGATCGTCGAGGTTGGGCACCTTGATGTCTGCTGCCCGCCGCTGGATCGAGCGGTCGCGCAAGGTCTGCAGCAGGTCGAAGACCGGCCGGGTGTGGTGGTCGTCCGCACCGATGTCGTAGAGGCCGGAGTAGACGAAGATCCCGGCGCCCGCCGCCAGGATCGCGAGTACCGCGGCAACGGTCAGGCCGTGGCGTTTGATGTATGGCTTCATGGCGGACTCCTCAGAACCACATGCGGACGCCGGCCACCCACTGCCGGTCGAAGATGGCTTGGCGATGGTCGCGGGCGAAAGCGGCCGTGCCGCCGAAACGTCGCGTCCAGACCACGCCAAGGTAGGGCGCGAACTGCCGCCGGACCTCGTAGCGCAGGCGCAAGCCGAGCCGGGCATCGGACAGCCCGCTGCCGAGACGTCGCGCCGGATCGGACCGGCCGTAGGCGTTGAGCTCGAACTCCGGCTGCAGGATCAGCCGCTGCGTGAACAACAGCTCGTAGTCTGCGCGCAGGCGGGTCGCGGTCCGCCCGGACGGCCCAAGGTAGGCGGTGGCTGCCAGCTCGAACCAGTATGGCGCCAGACCCTGGATGCCGAAGGCCGCCCATCGGCGCGCAGGCCCTTCGCCCAGGTCCTGGCGCAGGCCGAGCTGCGTGTCCCAGAACGCGGCGACGGCATGGCTCCACAGCAGCTCGGCGTCGCCATCCTGGATGCGGCCGCGGCTGCGTTCGCCCTCGCTGCGCAGCCACAGCTTGTCGCTGTCGTTGCCGTACCAGCCCTGCAGTTCCCAAGCCTGCCCGTTGCCATCCTTGCCGTGGAACGCCTCCAGTTGGTCGAAGCGGAGCATGCCCAGCGGCATGCTGTCGCGCATATCCATGCCGGGCATCGCGCCATAGCCGATGCCGTCGGAATAGCCGGGGCTACGCCTACCCGGCGGCGCGCTGCCGCCCTGCATGGGTCCCATCGGCATGCCGGCCATCGTGCCTGGCTCGTGCGATGTACCGCTCGCGGCAGGCACGGCTACCTTACCCATCTGCCGCATCGCGTCCGGCTCCATGCCGGGCATCGCGCCCATCCGCGCCGTGGCGCCGTGGCTGCCGTGGTGCATGGGCTTCGCGGACGGTTTTCGATGGCGCTTGTGAACCTTGGTCGCGGCGGGCGCAGGGACGCTGGCCGCTGCCGCCGGCATGGACATGCCGCGCATCTGCCCCATGTCCATGCCGGGCATCGAACCCCTGTCCATCGACGCCGAGCTGCTGGCCGCGGCGGGCGTGGTCTGCGCAACGGCGATGGCAGGCGCAGCCAGCAGCCCCGCTGCCAGCCACAGGAGGCGTCGCAGGACGGCGAGCGAACGGTTCCGGCTCATGACACCACCACTTCGCGCATCATGCCCGCGTCCATGTGGTACAGCATGTGGCAGTGGTAGGCCCAGCGCCCCGGCGCATTGGCCGTCACGCCGTAGGCCACCCGCTGTGCCGGCTGCACGTTGACGGTGTGCTTGCGCACCTGGAAGCCGCCCACCGGATTCTCCAGCTCGCTCCACATGCCGTGCAGGTGGATCGGGTGGTTCATCATGGTGTCGTTGACCAGCACGATGCGCAGCCGCTCGCCGTAGCGGAAACGGATGGGCTTGGCGTCGGAGAACTTCACGCCGTCGAAGGACCATTCGTAGCGCGCCATGTTGCCGGTGAGGTGCAGCTCGATCTCGCGACCGGGTTCGCGCGGGTCGATCGAGCCGCCGATGGTATGCAGATCGGCGTAGGTCAGCACGCGTCGACCGTTGCCGCGCAGGCCCGCACCCGGGTCGTCGAGGTTGCTGCGCGGCATGTCCACGTGCATGTCCACGCCCGGGCCGTACTCGGTACGGGCGTGGTGCACGGCCGGCGCGGCAGCGGTGGCGCCCATGGCCATGCCGGCCATGCCCGGCATGGCGCTATTCCCATGCGTGCCGCCCTGCCCCATCGCTCCCATCATGTCCCGCATGCCCAGCCAGACCAGCGGGTCCATCGCGGGCACCGCCGCCTGCATGCCGGTGCGCGGTGCCAGCGTGCCGCGGGCGTAGCCGCTGCGGTCGATGGCCTGTGCGAACAGCGTGTAGGCGCGATCTTCCTTCGGCTCCACGATCACGTCGTAGGTCTCG
>JAJZGE010000004.1 GCA_021798675.1 Pseudomonadota bacterium
CGGCGTTGTTGCTGCGCACGTCCGGGGTGCGGCTGGACCAGCACCTGCAGGTGTCCAACCTGCCCGAGCCGGTGGAGTGTGCGCTGGCGCTGGTGCTGCGCGAGGCGGCGACCAACATCGCGCGGCATGCGCAGGCGACGCTGGCGCGGGTGTCGCTCACCGGCGCGGCCGACGGCGTGTGGCTTTGCATCGAGGACAACGGTCGCGGCGGCATCCATGCCGCGGGCAACGGCCTGCACGGGATGCGCGAGCGGGTGCAGGCACTGGGCGGCACGCTGGAACTGGATTCCCCGCCGGGCGGCGGCACGCGGCTGGACATCCGGGTGCCGCGGGTGGCCACGGCTGCAACGCGCGGCGCCGCCTTGCCGAGGACCGCGGCGCCGGCTTCGGCCTGGGTGCGGCACGCCACATGATCCCCGGCTTGCTCTCCCGCTGGTTCACGCCTGCGCCGGATTCCGGCGTGGCGGACGACATCCGTCGCGGCAAGTCGCCATGGGCCGACAGCGTGCACCTGCTGTGGTCGGTGTGGATTTTCATTACGCCGCTGTTCGACCACGGCATCGCCGGCTACACGCGCACCTGGCTGCTGTTCACGCTGGCGTCGTACCCGGCGTTCCTGCTGCTGTTCGCGAAGATCCAACTGGCGCCGCAGCGCACGGCATACCTGTACGCCTGGGCCATGGCGGCGCTGTGCTTCGCATTGCTGCCCTGGTACCCGAGCGGGCTGAGCTATTTCGTCTACGGCTGCGTGATGCTGAACCACTGCCGGATGCGGCTGCGCACGCAGCTGGTCCAGCTGTTGCTGCTCAACGTGGCGCTGGTGGGGCTGGCGTGGTGGATCGGCTACCCGGCCAGCATCCTGGTGATCATGCCGGCCTCGGTCATCGTGATCAGCGTGATCATGCTGGTCGAGCGGATCAACAAGGAAAAGGACGTCGCGCTGCGCCTGTCGCAGGAGGAGATACGCCGGTTGGCGGTGCTCGCCGAGCGCGAGCGCATCGGCCGCGACCTGCACGACCTGCTCGGCCACACCTTGTCGCTGGTGACGCTGAAGTCCGAGTTGGCGCGCCGGCTGGCGTTGGCCGATCCGCCGCGCGCGCAGCAGGAAATGGAAGAAGTCGAGCGCGTCTCACGCCATGCGCTGGCCGAGGTGCGCGCCGCGGTCACCGGCATGCGGCGCAGCGACCTGGCGGCGGAACTGATCTCGGCGCGACTGATGCTGGAGGCCTCGAACATCGTGTTCGAGGCCGGCGAGCCGGCCGCCCCCGGCCTGCCGGCGGAGACCGAGGCCTCGCTGGCGCTGGTGTTGCGCGAGGCCGTCACCAACATCCATCGCCACGCGCATGCCGCGGCGGCAAGCGTGGCTTTCTCCTGCGAAGCGGACAGGTTCCAGATGCGCATCAGCGACAACGGACGCGGCGGCCTCGCCGCCCACGGCAACGGCATCAGCGGCATGCGCGAGCGCGTGCGCGCTCTGGGCGGCACGCTGGCCATCGCCTCGCCGGCACGGCGCGGCACCACGCTCGAGGTCGAGGTGCCCCTGCGTACGGCGGCCAAGTCCGTCACCGCGGATGCGCAGCCGCTGCCGGCGCTGGCCGTGCCGGGAGGCCGCGCATGATCCGCGTGCTGCTGGCCGAGGACCAGGCGATGGTGCGGGGCGCGCTGTCGGCGCTGCTGAATCTCGAATCCGACATCGAGGTGCTGGGCTCGGCCTGCGACGGCGAGGCGGCCTGGCGCGAACTGCAGCGGCTGAAGCCCGACGTGCTGGTCACCGACATCGAGATGCCCGGCCTCACCGGGCTGGAGCTGGCGCAGCGGGTGCAGCGCCACGAGCTGCCGGTCAAGGTGATCATCGTCACCACCTTCGCCCGTCCCGGCTTCCTGCGCCGCGCGCTGGATGCCGGCGTGTCCGGCTACCTGCTCAAGGACGCGCCGGCGGAGAACCTCGCGGAAGCCTTGCGCACCGTGCACCGCGGCGGTCGCGCGATCGACCCGCAACTGGCGCTTGAAGCGTGGTCGGAGGCCGATCCGTTGAACGACCGCGAGCGCCAGGTGCTGCGCCTGGCCGGTGAAGGGCAAAGCGCCGGCGATATCGCCACCGCCCTGAACCTCTCGCACGGTACCGTGCGCAACTACCTCTCCGAAGCTATCGGCAAGCTCGGCGTGGCCAATCGCATCGAGGCATTCCGGCTGGCGCGGCAGAAAGGCTGGCTGTAGCGCGGCTGTACGTCCGGCTGTCGCCCGTAACCCCGCGCGAGGCGGCACTTCAGGTTACCCACGTAGCCAAAGGCGCGCTTGCGCATCGGGAACGGGGACACCGGCTGGGCCGATTCCGATGGCGGTTGGCGAGACGCCGTTGGGGTCGGGCGTCGGTATCAGCGCTTGCGCCGCGCCCTGGCCGTCTTCGGCACGAGGGACGCCTGCAGGTCGCGCACAAAGCCGGCCGGGTCGGCGGGGGACAGCACGACGACGCCGCCGTCGGTGCGCAACACCACGGCCTGCTGCCAGTCAGTCACGAAGGCGCGATAGCGACCCAGCCTGGCGTTGCGGAACCAGCCGGAAAACGAGAACAGCCCGCCATTGCCGAACAGGCGCAACGAGCCGGCGCCGGCCTGCGGGTCGATGCTTGCCTCGCGCAGCCCGCCGATGGCGACGCGCGTGGTCCAGAACAGGCGGCGTACATGCAGGGTGCCGTCCCGCAGCGCGTAGCTGCGCACCACGAACAGCGCAGCGGCCAGCAGGATCAGCAACGGCGCCGCGATCACTCCGATGCGCAACGGCGGTAGCGTCTGGCTGGGCACGAAGACGGCAACCGACAGGCAGATCCCCAGTAGAAGCAGGGTCACGGTGATCGAGATGCCTTTGAGGAAGGCATTCCAGGGCGCGGCAGGACAGGGATTCGGCATGCGCGGATTTTCGCCGCCTGATCGAGCATGGACAAGCGGGCGCATCGGCGCGCGGCAACTGCGCGATAATCCCGCGCTGAACATCCCGAATCCGCAGCCCGTGAAAAAGTCCGACTTCGATTTCGACCTGCCGCCCGAATTGATCGCCCAGGCGCCGCTGGCCGAGCGCTCGGCCAGCCGCCTGCTGCTGCTGGATGCGGTCGCCGGCAGGCGCGAGGACCGGATGTTCCGCGAGCTGCCCGGGCTGCTGCGTCCCGGCGACCTGCTGGTGTTCAACGATACCCGCGTGCTGCCGGCCCGGCTGTACGGGCGCAAGGACACCGGCGGGGCGGTGGAGATACTGATCGAGCGCGTCACCGGCGCGCACGAGGCGGTAGTGCAGCTCGGCGTGAGCAAGAAGCCGAAGGAGGGCGGACGCATCGAGCTGGCCGATGGCAGCCACGCGGTGGTGCTGGGCCGCGACGAAAGCTTCTTTCGCCTGCGCTTCGAGGCACCCGAGCCGCTGGAGAAGCTGTTGCTGAAGCTGGGCGAGATGCCGCTGCCGCCGTACATCGATCGGCAGGCCGATGCCGGCGACATGGAGCGCTACCAGACGGTGTTCGCGCGCGAGCCCGGTGCAGTGGCCGCGCCCACCGCCGGCCTGCATTTCGACGAACCGCTGCTGGCCGGGCTGCGCGAACGCGGCGTGGCCTTCGGCTACATCACCCTGCACGTGGGGGCAGGCACCTTCCAGCCGGTGCGTGCGGAGAACATCGGCGAACACCACATGCATCGCGAATGGCTCAATGTGGGCGCGAGCCTGGTCGAGCAGATCCGCCGCACGCGTGCCGCTGGCGGTCGCGTGTTCGCGGTGGGCACCACCGTGGTGCGTGCGCTGGAGAGCGCCACGGTCGAAGGCGAGTTGCATCCGTTTGCGGGGGAAACGCAGATCTTCATCTTCCCCGGCTACCGCATCACCAGCATCGACGGCCTGATCACCAACTTCCACCTGCCGCAATCGACGCTGCTGATGCTGGTGTCGGCGCTGGCCGGCCGCGAGTTCATGCTCGACGCGTACCGGCACGCGGTGGAACAGCGCTACCGCTTCTTCTCCTACGGCGACGCGATGCTGATCCTGCCGCGGGGTACCTGAGTTCTCCGCCAGCGCGGCCATGCGCAGGTGGACTGCTGCGGTGGCGCGCGTCATGCCGCCTCGGCCGCCGCCGACCCAGCTCGACGACGGAGCCTGCCTTGCGGGTGCGCCGGGCCGGCTTGTCGCCGGGCACCGCCTTGTGCGGTGCCCGGCCATCGCTCAATCCGCGTCGTTGTTGTCCAGCGAGTTCTCCAGCAGCTTGCCGGTCACGGCGTCCACGCCCACTTCGCGCGTGTCCTTGCCGGCCTTGATGTCGAACGAGTAGCGTAGCCCGCTGCCGCCGGACTCCTTTTCCAGCTCCTGCTTGACGATCTTGCCGGGGACGGCGTGCAGCGCGATTCCGCGCGCCTGGGTCATGCTGATCTTGGCTTGCGCAGCCAGCTTGGCCGGGGTTTGCGCCTGTGCGGCGAACGCGAGCCCGCACAGGGCGAGCGGCAGGGCGAGGACGATGGACTTGCGCATGATTTGCTCCTTGGGGTTGGGTGTGAATCGCCGCGCGATGCGCGCATCGCACGGCGATGTCGCTACGCTACGCCGCGGCACTTAGGCCGCCCTTGCGGCACCGCTAAGCAAAACCAAGGTTTGGCACGAGTCCGGCGCCACCATGCCGGCATGCCGCGCCGATGAAACACACCGACGCATCGCGCCCTCTCCCGGAGGAGAGGGCGCGATGCGTCGATGGCTTGGCGAGCGTCAGCGATCGGAAGCGGGCGTCGTGTCGTCGGACGGCGGGGCTTGCCGCGACTTGCCCAGCACGGCGTAGATCACCGGCATCACCAGCAACACCAGCGGCACCTGCACCACCATGCCGGAGATGATCGCCACCGCCAGCGGCTGCTGCATCTGCGAGCCCTGGCCGATCGCCAGCGCCAGCGGAAGCAGGGTGAGGATGGCGGCCAGGGTCGACATCAGGATCGGCCGCATGCGGTGATGGCCGGCGTACTGCATCGCCTCGTGCAGCGGCATCCGCCGGTGCGCCTCGGTCAGTTCGGAGAAGTAGAAGATCGCGATCTCGGTGACGATGCCCACGATCATCGTCATGCCCATCATCGCGGAGATGTTGAGCTCGATGCCGGTGATCCACAGCCCCAGGAACACCGCCGCCAGCGCCAGCAGCGGCGAGGCCATGATCGCCAGCGCCACGCGGAAGCTTTCGTACAGGAACAGCAGCAGGGTGAACACCAGGGCAATCGCCGCCAGCATCACGATGGTCAGGTCGTGGAAGGCGATCTGCTGCTGCGCGTACAGGCCGCCCAGCTCGTAGTACATGCCGGGCGGCAGCAGGCCGGGCCGGTTCAGCACCTTCTTCACGTCGACCACGGTGGAGCCCATGTCGCGGCCGACGATGCGCGCGGTGACGGCGACCATGCGCTTGAGGTCGTCGCGGTCGATCTCGGGCTGGCCCTGCTCGGTGCGGATGCTGGCGAGTCGCGACAGCGGCACCGTCTGGCCGTCGGCGGTGCGGATCGGCAGCGACTCCAGTTGCTCCAGTTGCGCGCGCGCCGCCGGCGGCAGCCACACGCGCACGCCGATCATCTTCGGGCCTTGCGGTAGTTCGGCCACCACGTTGCCGGCGACGGCGTCGTTCACCTGCTGCACCACGGTCGCGGGATCGAGGCCGTACAAGCCGGCCTTCACCGGGTCGACCTTCACGTCAAGCGCGTCGCCGGCGGGGTTGATGCCGTTGCGCACCTCGGCCACGCCGTCGACCTTGCCGATCGCAGCCGCGATCTTTCTCGCGGTGGCGTCGAGCTGCGCCTGGTCGTCGCCGAACAGCTTCACCTCGATCGGCTGCGGCACCTCGGTGAGGTCGCCGATCATGTCCTCCATCAACTGGGTGACATCCACGTCCAGGCCCGGCACCTGGGCCACCACCTGCTCGCGGATCTGCTCCATCACGGTGTCGGTGGGCGGCCGCGAACCGTTCTTCAGGCGCACGAAGATGTCACCGGAATTCGCCTCGGTCAGGCCGCCACCGAGCTGCAGGCCGGTGCGGCGCGAATAAGTGCTGACGTAGGGGTTGGACTGGATGATCTGCTCGACCTGCTTCAGCAGCCGGTTGGTCTCGACCAGCGAGGTACCGGGCTTGGACAGGTAGTCCAGGGTGAAGCCGCCCTCGTCCATCTTCGGCATGAAGCCGCTGCCGACGTGGCGGTAGGCCAGCACGCCGACGAGCAGCAACGGCAGCACGCCGATCAGCAGCAGGGCAGGACGCCGCAGCAGGCCACCCAGCGTGCGTTCGTAACCGTCGAGGAGGCGTTGCGAGAACCGGCTGGGCGGATGCTCCACCGCGTGCCGCTCGTCGATCAGCCATTCCGCCAGCAGCGGCACCGCGATCCAGGTCAGCAGGTAGGAGATCACCAGCGCGCTGGCCATGGTCAGCGACAGCGCCTTGAAGAACGCGCCGGTGACGCCGGTGAGGAAGGCCAGCGGCAGGAAGATCACCACGGTGGCTGCGCTGGAGCCGGTCAGCGGCCGGGTGAATTCCCAGGCCGCCCCGGCGATGCGCTCGCGTACCGGCCCGGTGCCGTCGCGCAGCCGGCGCATGATGTGCTCCAGCATCACGATCACGTCGTCGATCAGCAGGCCCACCGCGGCCGCCATGCCGCCCAGCGTCATCATGTTGAAGCTCATGTGCAGCAGGTCGAGCAACAGCACGGTGATCGCCAGCGTGGCCGGCACCACGATCAGCGCGACCAGGATCACCCGCACGTTGCGCAAGAACAGGAACAGCACCAGCCCCGCCAGCACGATGCCGATCAGGATCGCGTCGCGCACGCTGCCGGCGGCGCCCCGCACCAGCTGCGTCTGGTCGTACCAGTTGGCGATGTGCAGGCCCTTGGGCGCGTGCTTTTCGTACTCGGCCAGGCGTTGGCCCACGTCGCGCGCAATCTGCAGGCTGTTGCCGCTGGGCTGCTGGAACACCTGCAGCAGCACCGCGTCGTGGCCGTCGGCGGTGGTGCTGATCCATTGCGGCAGGTGGCTCATGCGCGCGGTGGCCACGTCGCGCAGGCGCACCACGCCCTGCGGACCGGCACGCAGCACGATGTCCTCGAGCGCCTTCACCGTGGCGGGCTGGTTGTCTGCCAGCACCAGGTAGAGCTTGTAGTGGTCCTGCAGCCGGCCCAGCGCCTGGATCGTGGCCGCATCGGACACTGCCTTGTTCACGTCGGCGAGAGTGAGTCCCTGCGCGCGCAGCTTGGCGGCGTCGACGTCGACATGGAATTCGGCCACGTCGCCGCCCTGCACGTCGACCTGGGCCACGCCGGTGACGCCGGACAGCAGCGGGCGCAACTGGAACTCGGCGATGTCGTGCAGTTGCGTGGGGCTGAGCGTGTTCGAGCTGAGGCTGTAAGCCAGTACCGGATCGATGGTGGGATCCAGCCGCCGTGCGCGCACGTTCACGTGCGTGGGCAGTTCCGGCAACACCTGGCTGACCGCGGCCTCGACGTTGAGCAGGGCGCGCCCCATGTCGGTGCCCCAGTCGAAGCCGACGTTGATTTCCGCGCTGCCGCGGCTGGTGGTGGAGCGCACCTCGCGCACGCCGCGCACGCGGCGGATCGCTTCTTCCACCGGGCGGGTAACGCTGACCACCATCTGGTCGGCGGGCTGATCGCCGGCGTCCAGCGCCACCCGCACCCGCGGGAACGAGACGTCCGGGAACAGCGAGACCGGCAGGTTGAACGCCCCGGCGATACCGCCGATGGCGAGGATGAAGGCGAGGAACAGCAG
Organism: Pseudomonadota bacterium; assembly: GCA_021798675.1. Next base: position 7,771 of record JAJZGE010000004.1, read on the forward strand.
CGAACGCCGGTGCTTGTGCATCCACTGGGTGATCGTCATCGGTGCTGCGCTCACGGCTTGCTCTCGCGCACGGCGTCGCCATCGTCGACCTCGTAGGCCCCCTGCACGATCACCGGCAGCCTGGCATCGAGCTTGCCGAGCACGCCCACGGTGTCGCCCGCAGGCTGGCGCAACTGCACGTCCACGCGATGCGCCTTGCCGTGGTCGAGCTGGTACAGGTAGTCGCCCTTGCCGTCGTGCAGCACCGCGCCGCGCGGCACCGCCCAGGCGCGGTAGCCGTCGCTCTGGATGCTGGCCTGCAGCGCGGCGCCGGCGACCAGCGTGGCATCGGCCGCGACGGGGATGTCCGCCTGCACCGGCAGCAGATGGGTCTGTGGGTCGATCGCCCGCCCCACCATGCTGAGCCTGCCCTCGAATGCCTTGCCATCGCCGTACACATCGCGCAGCTGCACCGGCATGCCGACGCGCAGCTGCCTGCCGGCGCCGGGCTGAACCCCAAGTGCGGCAATCAGCGCATGGGCGGGCATGAAGCCGAGCAGCGGCGCGTTCGCGGCGAAACGCTCGCCGAGAGCCACCGAGAGCGTGGTGACCACGCCATCGTCGGGTGCGGCCACGGTTTCCTGCGCCGCGCCGCCGCCGAGCGCGCGCTGTGCCTGCAGCGCAGCCTGCGCGTCGGCCAGCGCCTTGCGCGCCGTGGCGAGTTGCGACCGCGTGGCGAGGTGTTGCGCGGCCATCTGTTCGGTGCGGCGCAGTTCGCCGCGGGCCAGGATCAGCGCGGTCTGCGCCTGCCGGTAGGCGTTGCGCGCGGCAGGATCGGGCGTGATCGTCAGCAGCGCCTGGCCACGCTTCACAGTCTGCCCCGCGCTGACCTTCAAGGCGACCACCTGGCCGCCATGGGCGAGGCTGATCGCCCGTGCATGGTGCGGATCGGCCACGGCGCTGCCCCAGGCAGCCACGTTGTCGTGGAAGCGCTGCTGCACCGGCATCGCGGTGGTGACCAGCGCCACGCTCTTGGCATCGCCGGAAGAAGCGCCGCCGCCCTTGTCGCAGGCGGCCAGGAGGAATGCCGCCGCGGCCAGCGCGGCGCAACGTGCGAGCAGGGTTTGTTTCATCGTTTGGACGTCTCTTGCATGACGAAATCGGTGCGGCCGAGCAGGGCTTCCAGCGCGATCGCGTCGTTGGCGCGCGCCTGTCCGAGCGCGATGAGGTCGGTATCGGCTGCCAGCGCATTGCCGCGGATCGCGAGATAGGTGGGCCAGTCGAGCAGGCCCCTGCGCCAGGCCTGCTCCGCCGCGGCGCGCGCCGCATCGAGCCGCCGCGCGTGCGCGGCTTGCGCCGCCCGCTGCGTGTCCAGCGTGCGCAGGTCTGCCGAAAGCCGCTGCATGTCGCTGCGCGTGGCCAGCAGGCGCGCCGCGTAGTCGTCCTTCAGCTGCTGGCGGGTGGCTGTCGCGATCGCGATGTTGCCGCGGTTGCGGTCGAACAGCGGCAGGGTCAGGCCGATGCTGAAGCCGTTGGTGGTGATGTTGCTGGTGTCGCGCGCGCGATTGAGGCCCAGCGTGATGGCGGGGAACTGGGCGAGGATGGCGCCGCGCAGCGTCGCCTCCTGGGCGCGGTAGCCGGCTTGCAGCGCGAGCAGGTCGGGGCGCCGCCGCGGCAGGTCGGCCAGCGCCGCCTTGAGTTGCGCGGGGTCGGGGTCGGCCCGGTACGGCGCACCCACCAGGTCCAGCGGCGCGCTGGGCGCAAGGCCCAGCAACTGGCGCAGGTCGCTTTCGGCCAGGTGCAGGGCGATCGCGTTGTCGCCCGCGCGCCGGCGCACGTCGGCCATCGCGTTGAGGCCGGCGCTGGCGCTGTCGTAGTTGAGGTTGCCCGCGGCGAGCGCAGCGCGCACCGCCTTGTCCACCGGCGCCAGCGCCCGCAGTTCGGCGTCGAGTTCGGCCTGTTGTTGGCGCAGGCTCTGCACCTGGCCGAACAGCAGGCGCGCCTGCGCGACGGTCTGCCACTCGGCCCACAGCAGGTCGAGGTTTACCTGCCGGGCCTGCGCGTTCGCTGCATGCGTGCGCGAGGAACGCAGCAGCAGCGCACTCACGTCTTCGCTGATGCCGAGGTTGTAGGCCTTGGTGAGGCCGCTGCCGGAGTGGTACGGCAGGTCCTCGCCAAGGCTCAGCTGCGGATCGGGCAGCAGGCCCGCGGCAAAGGCCTGCGCCCGGGCGATGCCCAGCGCATCGCGCTGCACCTTCAGCCCGGGGCTGTTGGCCACGGCCAGCATCGCCACTTCGGTGACGTCCAGGCCGTCGGCCGGGTCGAAGCGGTGCGCGGCCAGTTCCGGCAGCGGCATCGCGCTGGCCGGCACGCTGAGCTGCGTGGCGCTGGCGGCGCCTTCGCCCTGGCCCAGCGGCAATTGGTGGTAGGTGGCGCAGCCGCACAGCAGGGTTGCCGTGGCGATCAGTGCGCTGCGGATGAGCGGGCGAGCGACGGGGATCATCGGCGAAGCATGCCGGCGCGCGCTTAGCGCTTTCTTACCGGATGGCGCCTGGGCGCCGTTGGGTTTCCTGTCCGGGATCATTTCGCGCCTGCCGGGGCGGGCCACGGGACTCGGCTTTTCCTTGCGCGAGGCCGACCCCGCCCGTCATCGACGCAAGGCCGCGACAAGTTCGCCGAGCGCGCACCACGGGCCGATGTCCCAGTGGCCCCGCGCCTGTCCTGAAGGCGAGGGCAGCACGAAGGCGCGCGCGGCGCCGATGCGCTCGTCCTGCAGCCCGTACGAAACCGCGCGCCCCAAAGCCGCGCGCCCGGCGTTCTTGCTGGTGAAGGCGATCACGTTTGGCGCGTGGTGTTCGATCTTCGCGCGCAACGCCGCCACATCGAATGCGCCCGGCGGCAGTTCGTCGTCGTTGCCGCTGTGGCGCTTGGCCAGGTCGGTGAGGCCGATGCCGAATTGCGGCAGCAGCGGAAACTCGGCAGGCGCCAGCAGGCGCGGAGTGAGGCGGGCTTGGTGCAGCGCGCGCCAGAACAGGTTGCCGGGGTGGGCGTAGTAGGCGCGCTCGGCGGCCGAGCGCTTGCCGGCCGCGGTGCCGCAGAACACCAGCGCGAGGCCGGGCTGCAGCACGTCGGGCAGCACGTGGCGGTCAACCGTGCGTGGCATCGTCCAGCAGGAAATCGGTGAACTGGAAGCGGTTGTCGCGCAGCACGGATTCGCCGTGCCGTAGCCGCAGCGGCTGGCGGAACAGCGGCCCGCCGCAGCTCAGCGTGTGGAATTCGCCGCGTTCGCCGCAGGGATCCACGCCGTTGGGCAGCGCGTCGAGCAGGCCGGCGTCGTAGCTGCGGCCGCAGAACGCGGCGTCGAGCTGCTGCGTGTCCACGCAGCACAGCACGGCGCGATGGCCCTCGGCCACGAAGCGGCGCGACAGCGCGGCGGTGTCCTCGCCCCAGAGCGGGAATACCGCGCGCCAGTTGTCGCGGCCGAGCTGGCGCACGCGGTAGTCGCGCACGTCCTCCAGGAACAGGTCGCCGAACGCGCAATGGCGGATGCCGGGCCAGCGCATGCGCGCTTCGACCAGGGCCTGCGCGTGCGCCGTTTCGTAGGCATCGTTGCTACCGGGCCAGTCCAGCGCCACTTCCAGCAGCGGTAATCCGAGCGCCGCCACTTGCGCCTGCAGCACGTCGTGCCGCACGCCGTGCATGGCGATGCGCTGGTAGTGACGGTTGATCGTGGTGAGCAGGCCGACCACCTGCCAGCGCGGATCGGCAAGCAGGCGCTGCAGCGCCATCAGGCAATCCTTGCCGCCGCTCCAGGCGAGCAGGATGGGTGTGGGGGTGTCGTTCATGGCGTGGAAGGTTCCCGGGTGACGGCGGCCTGCCAATCCAGCGTGGCATGCAGACGCTGCTGCGGATCGAGCCGGAAGTCCAGCGCGATGCCCAACGCCTGCGCGGCGGCGGTGGCGAGCGCCAGGCCCAGCCCGGCATGGCCGGCGTGCGGCAACTGCTTGCGCCAGAAGCGCTGGCCGAAGCTGGCGAGGTCGGCCTCGGCCAGTTCGGGTGCCGCGTTGTCGATGGTGAGTCCATGGGCATCGGCACGCACGCGCACGCTGTCACCCGCGGGCGCATAGGCGCAGGCGTTGCCCAGCAGGTTGCCGACGATCACTTCCAGCAGCGCGGGATCGGTGCGCAGCCCGGCGGGCGGCGCGCCCTCGCTCGCCAACGCGATGCCGCGCGCGACCACGGTGGCCTGATGACGCTGCAGCTGGCGCTCCAGCCACGGTGCCAGCGCCAGCGTCTGCCATTGCGGCTGTTCCAGCCCGGATTGCAGGCGGGTGAGCAGCAGCAGGGCGGTGACGGTGGCCTCCAGCTCCGCGCCGATGCAGCCGATCTCGGCGAGCAGGTCGGGCAGGCTGCGGCCGCTGGGATAGCGTGCTTCCACCTCGGCCAGCAGGCGCAGTTCGGCGAGGCGGGTGCGCGTTTCGTGGGCCAGGCCGCTGGCGAACTGGCGCTCCCGCGCGAGGCCGTCGTCCATGCGCGCCAGCACGTCGTTGAAGCGTGCCACCAGCGGGTCGAGCTCCTTCAGACCGATCGGCGCCAGGCGCTGGCCGGGCGCATGCGGGCCGATGCCGCGCATGCGTTCGACCAGGGCGCCCATCGGGCCCAGGCCGCGGCGCACCACCAGCGGCACCGCGATCAGCGCGATGGCGGCGGCGAGCAGCGGGCCGAGCGCGAGCACCCAGTCGATCGCCAGCAGCAGCCGGTCGAGCGAATGGCGGTCCTGCACGAACAGCAGGCGGCAGGTGGCGGGCCTGGTGGTACCGATGGCGCGGGCCTCGTCGTCCTCGGCGGCGGGCCGCGGGAAGCTCAATCGCACGGAGTCCAGATGGTGTTCGTGGTGGCCGAGCCGGTCGAAGCGCGGCTGTGGCCCCGTATCGCCCGGCCAACCCGGCGGCACGGCGGGCGGCGGCGGGTTGCTGTGCTGGGGCGCGCTGCCGTCGCAGCGCAGGTCGTACCAGCTGTTGCCGCTGCTGCCCGGCAGGCTGGTCGGCATGTCCTGCTCCAGCGCCGCCATGCTGCCCAGGGCGCGGGCTTGTCCCAGCAGGTCCTGGCGAAAACTGCTGGCCAGCTCGTGGTCGATGCGCCAATCCATCAGCCGGGCACCGCCACCCAGCACCAGCAGGCAGACGATGGCCAGCAGCACGGTGACGCGGGAGGAGAGCGAGGCGGGCTTCATGGCTGGCGCGCCTCCTGTGGGTGGGGTGGTGCGATGGCGCGGGTGAGAAAGCGGTTTCGCACCGCTGCCGCGGCGCGAGCCACTTTTCTCTTGCGTGGCCAAGAGAAAAGTGGCCAAAAGAGAAGGCCACCCCGCGGCGGCGCTTTCCGTCCATCCATGGCCGGAAAATCCGTGAGCCGTGGCCGGGCTTTTCGGCCGGGCTCCTGCCCGGTCGAAAAGGCGTTGCCCTCCCTGGCAACGCCCGCTGTGCGGCCTGATCGTCCACGGCTCACCGCCGCCGAGGGGCCCCGGCAGAGCAGGCGCGCATCCTGTGCGCCAGAAGCCGGAGCAAAGGTGGAATTGCGCGAACTGGCGGTTTCCCCTCCTTGCATGAAGAGAGAGGCCGGAGCGGAGTGTTGCGACTGTGGCTGTGTCGGTTGTTTCTGCGCACCCGTAGGGCAGGAGGCCCGAAGGGCGTGCCATCGGGGTGTCGCTTCCTCTTGGTTACTTCTCCTTGACTCCGGGCATCCTGCCCTTCGCCCTTGCGGACCGGCTTCGCCGTTCGCACCCGCTCCTGCGCGTGCCTGGACAAGCAAATGAGAAGTGACTCGGGCGCCGGCAGGCGCTCGAAGCCGCTCCGAACCTTGCGGGAGCGAGGCAGGGGTAGCCATCACGGGATCAAATACCCCGCCCCGCGCCGCGTCTCGATCAGCCCGGGCACGCCGGCGCCGTCCAGTTTGCGGCGCAGGCCGAACACCAGCACCTCCACGCTGCGGTCGGAGGCTTCGCTGTCGCTGCCGGCGGTGCGGTCGAGGATTTCCTGGCGGCTGAAGGCGCGGCCGCGATGGCGCAGCAGCAGGCCCAGTACCGCGAATTCGCGCGGGGTGAGCGCCAGCGGCTGGCCTCCCACGCTGACGCTGTGCGAGCGCGGGTCCCAGGACAGCGCGCCATGGCTGAGCACGGTGGGCTGCGCCTGCTGCGGGCGGCGTGCCAGAGCGTGCAGGCGGGCCACCAGTTCGTCGAAGGCGAAGGGCTTGACCAGGTAGTCGTCGGCGCCGGCGTTCAGCGCCTCGATGCGGTCGGGTACCTGGTCGCGCGCGGACAGCACCAGCACGCGCGGGCGGCGCCCGCCGGCCGGCAGGCTGCGCAGCACGCCGATGCCGTCCAGCCGCGGCAGCATCAGGTCCAGCACCACCAGTTCGTAGTCGTAGCTGGCCAGGAAGCTGCAGGCCGCCACGCCGTCATCGGCCGCGTCCACCGTGAAGCCAGCGCCCTGCAGGCCGTGGCTGAGGGTCTGGCGCAGGCGTTCGGAGTCTTCCACCAACAGCAATTTCATGCCGGATCCAATGTCCAAGCCGGGTCGGGGCGCACCATTGTGGCCGCGAATGCTTAGCAAAACATCCATGTCCGCGCACCGTGCGCCGCGCATCGACAGTCGGCGCGGGCAACCGCTATAAAGGCTGTCTATCCGGGGAGTTGGCTGTGAGCGAAGAGATCCTGATCAACGTGACCCCGCGCGAGACGCGGGTGGCCGTGGTCGAGAACGGCATGTTGCAGGAGGTGCATGTCGAGCGCGCATCGAAGCGCGGCTACGTGGGCAACATCTACAAGGGCCGGGTGCAGCGGGTGATGCCGGGCATGCAGGCCGCGTTCGTGGAGATCGGGCTGGATCGCGCCGCCTTCCTGCACGCCTCGGACATCGTGCGCCCGGCGTTGCCGGAAGGTGCCGAGGGCAACGGCCACGGCAACGGTAACGGTCACACGCCGTCGATCAGCGAGCTGGTGCACGAAGGGCAGGAAGTCGTGGTGCAGGTGGTGAAGGATCCGATCGGCAGCAAGGGCGCGCGGCTGTCGGCGCACCTGTCGATCCCTTCGCGCTACCTGGTGCTGCTGCCGTATGCGCACACCATGGGCATTTCCGCGCGCATCGAGGACGAGGCCGAGCGCACGCGCCTGCGCGAGGTGATGGGCAGCCTGGTCGGCGAGGACGTGATCGGCACGGGCCGGCCGGGCTACATCGTGCGCACCAATGCGGAGGGCCAGAGCGCCGAGTCGCTGGCGTTCGACGTGACCTACCTCGGCAAGGTGTGGCGCGTGGTGCAGGAGAACATCGCCAGGACCCGCGTGGGCGAGCGTGTGTACGAGGAGCTCTCGCTGCCGCTGCGCAGCCTGCGCGACATGCTCACCGACGACATCGAGAAGGTGCGCGTGGATTCGCGCGAGACCTTCGAGAAGGTGGTGAAGTTCGTGCACAAGTTCATGCCCAGCCTGGACGACCGGGTCGAGCACTACGACGGCGAGCGGCCGATCTTCGACCTGTACAGCGTGGAGGACGAGATCCAGCACGCGCTGAAGAAGGAGGTGCCGCTGAAGTCGGGCGGCTACCTGGTGGTCGACCAGACCGAGGCGATGACCACCATCGACGTCAACACCGGTGCCTACCTCGGCACGCGCAACCTGGAGGAAACCGTCTACCGCACCAACCTGGAGGCGGCACAGGCGGCGGCACGCCAGCTGCGGCTGCGCAACCTTGGCGGCATCATCATCATCGACTTCATCGACATGGTCGACGAGGAGCACAAGCGCCAGGTGCTGCGCATGCTGGCCAAGGGGCTGGCGCGCGACCACGCCAAGACCACGGTCTACCCGATGTCCTCGCTGGGCCTGGTCGAGATGACCCGCAAGCGCACCACCGAGAGCCTGGAGCGCCAGCTGTGCGAGCCGTGCCCGGCCTGCGGCGGGCGCGGCACGCTGAAGACCGCCGAGACGGTGACCTACGAGATCTTCCGCGAGATCACCCGCGCGGTGCGCCAGTTCAACGCCGAGAAGCTGCTGGTGATGGCCAGCCCGACGGTGGTCGGCCGCATCCTGGAGGAGGAGTCCGCGGCGGTGGCCGAACTGGAAGAGTTCATCTCCAAGAGCATACGCTTCCAGGCCGAGGAGCATTACTCGCAGGAACAGTTTGATGTGGTTTTGCTGTAACCCGGCCGTCGCCGCGGCGGCATTCCGATGATGGCCGCCTGGCAGCGCAGGCTGCACCTCGTCGCGCGCGCGGCAGCGTGGACCGCCGGCATCGCGGTGATCTCGCTGGCCGTGCTGATGGCGCTGGGGCAGCTGCTGGTACCGCTGGTGGCGCGGCATCCCGACTGGGTGGCGCGCGAGCTGTCCGCGAAGCTGGAGCGGCCGGTCAGCTTCACCGCGCTGCAGAGCAAGTGGAGCGGCTCCGGCCCGCTGTTCGTGTTGCGCGACGTCACCGTGGGCGTGCCGCCGGGCGGCGCGGGCAAGCCGATCCACATCCCCGAAGCTGAACTGCAGATCGACTTCGGCGGCTGGCTGCCCACGCGACACCTGCTGAACCTGCGCGCGCGTGGCCTGCAGCTCGATCTCAGCCGCGACCGGGATGGCCGCTGGCACGTCAACGGCCTGGGCGCCGGCGGCAGTTCGCAGCAGGCCGGCTTCGGCCAGCTCTCGATGGAGCTGTGGCTGGACGACCTGCGGCTGGACATCGCCGACGAAGCCAGCGGCAAGCACTACAGCCTGATCGCCGACCGGTTGCGGCTGAGCCGGCAGGGCAACCGCATCCGGATCGGCGCGCTGCTGCGCCGCGAGGGCGCGCCCGGCGTGCTGCGCGGGGCGGGTAGCTTCCAGGCCGACGGCAGCAGCGGCCGGCTGTGGTTGTCCGGGCAGAAGCTCGATCTCGCCGCGATGTTCGCCGGCGTGGATGTCGGCGGCTACAGCGTGCAGGGTGGCAGCGGCAACCTGGCTGCATGGCTGGACTGGAAACAGGGCAGAGTGGTGCGCAACTTCAGCCGCTTCGACCTCGACGGCGTGCGCATCGTCGGTGCGAACGGCAGCGCCAGCGTGCCTGCACTGCACGGCGAAGCCGAGCTGCAGCGCAGCGACGATGGCTTCGTATTGCGCTGGGCCGGCGACGACCGCAGCGCGCTGGCGGTGCGGCTGCATCAGCCCGGCACGCCGCGGTTCGCCGTGCAGGCGGCCGCGCGCGACCTGCAGATCGCGCCGCTGCTGCCCTGGCTGGGGTTGGCGCCCAAATTGCCGCCCGCACTGGCGAACTGGCTGGGAGAGGGGCATCCGCGCGGCCGCCTCGACCGGGTGGCGCTGGCGTGGTCGCAGGCGTCCGGGCTGGATCGCCTGCAGGCCACGTTCAGTGGGCTCGCCATCGACCCGGTCGGCACGCTGGCAGGCGTGGACGGCATCGACGGCACGCTG
>JAJZGE010000307.1 GCA_021798675.1 Pseudomonadota bacterium
GAGGGGCGGCAGGCGTACTGGGTATGCACGCTGATCGAGGAGTCCGAGCAGTTGCGCGCGCAGGCCGCCGAAGTGGCCCATGCGGAACTCTCCGCCGCGCTGGTCGGTTGCAAGGTAGGCCTGATCCACGGCCGACTGAAGCCGAAGGACAAGCAGGCGGTGATGGATGGGTTCAAGGCGGGCGAGCTTGCGGTGCTGGTCGCCACCACCGTGATCGAGGTGGGCGTGGACGTACCCAATGCCAGCCTGATGGTGATCGAGAACAGCGAGCGGCTGGGTCTTGCCCAGCTGCACCAGTTGCGCGGGCGCGTGGGACGCGGCGCAGTGGCCTCCAACTGCGTGCTGCTCTACCAGCCCCCGCTAGGGCAACTCGCGCGCGAGCGGCTGGCAGTGATGCGCGAAACCAGCGACGGTTTCCGTATCGCCGAGAAGGACCTGGAACTGCGCGGCCCGGGCGAAGTGCTTGGCACGCGGCAGACCGGCCTGCTCAGCTTCCGCATCGCCGACCTGGTGCGCGATGCCCACTTGCTGCCTGCCGTGCAGCAAGTGGGCGAACGCCTGCTGGCGGCGCACCCGCATGAGGCGGATCGGCTGATCGCCCGTTGGATCGGCGGCGCGGCGCGTTACGCGCGTGCCTGATTGTTGCGATCGCCCTTGGATCGGCAGGATCAAATGGGCGGCCTTGGCTGGTCGTGCTCTTCAGTGCGCTTGCGACCACCCGCGATCGCGAGGTTCAAATAGGCGGCCATCCTTGGCCGTATTTTCAATTCTTGCGATCATGCATCCATGAGCAAACCGCAACTGCTGATCGACACCGATCCTGGCGTGGACGACGCGCTGGCCATCATGATGGCGCACGCCCATGCCGACATCGCCGCGTTGAGCGTGGCCGCCGGCAACGTGGGGCTGGATCACACCGTGCGCAACGCGCGAACGCTGCGCGAGCTCCTGGGCGCCTCGTTCCCGGTGTTTCCCGGTTGCGCCTCGCCCCTGGTGCGCGCGCCGGAGGAGGATGCGGCGTTCGTGCATGGGGCGGATGGCCTGGGCGACGTGGGATTTCCGGAACCCAAGGCGGCGGCCGAGGGCGAGGCCGCTGCGCTGGCGCTGCTGCGGCTCACGCGCGAGCGTCCGGGCGAGTTGACCCTGGTGGCGCTGGCGCCGCTGACCAATCTCGCGCTCGCGTTGAAGCTCGACCCGGCGTTGCCGCGGCGGGTGAAGCGGCTGGTGGTGATGGGGGGCGCGGTGACTGGCCACGGCAACACCGGCAGGGTGCCTGCCGAATTCAACGTGGGCTTCGACCCCGAGGCTGCGCACGTGGTGTTCGAGGCTTTTCCGGCGTTCGACCTGGTCGACTGGGAGGCCACGTTGCGCCACGCCTTCGACGACACCGAGTTCGAGGGCTGGATCGCTTCCGGCGACCATCGCGCAAAATTCTTCCAGAAGGTGTTTCGTACGGCGCGCGACTACAACGCCACGCATGAGCGCAACGGCGTGCTCGCCGCCGATGCGCTGGGAATGGCAGTGGCGATTGATCCCGACATCATCGTGCGCAGCGAGACACGTGCGGTGGGTGTGGAGCTGGACGGTCGGCTCACCCGTGGCGCCACCGTGGTGGATTGGGCCCGGCGGCTGGGTCGGCCTGCGCAGGCGCGCATCGTGCTGGAGGTGGATCAGCTGCGCTTCCAGGCAATGGTGCGCAAGGCGCTGGGCGCGGCTTGACGCATCGCCGCGCGGCTAGTTACACTTGCTCTCTTTTCACGTTGCAACAGAGCCCGTCATGAAGCCCGATATCCATCCGAATTACCGCCCGGTGGTGTTCCAGGATCTGTCGTCCGACTTCGCGTTCCTGACGCGTTCGACGATTGCCGCAAAGGAAACCGTCAAGTGGGAAGATGGCAACGAGTACCCGCTGATCAAGGTGGATATCTCCAGCCATTCGCACCCGTTCTACACCGGCAAGCAGAAGACGCTGGACGTCGGCGGTCGCGTCGACAAGTTCCGCAAGCGTTACGCGCAGAAGTAAGCGCGCTCTGCGCCCGCCGCACCGCGCCGGGTTGAAGCATTTACACACGGGGCAGGCGTCAGCCTGCCCCGTGTGTTTTTGCGTGCCTTGCAGTGGATGGGTGTAGTGCGGTCATTGCCGATGCGGCGCCGATAAGCAAAGCGTCTGCGGCCGTCTTCTTGCGGTCGCCGTCCGGCCATCCGCGAACGCATGGCTGCTGGCCGTTGTGCGATAATGAGCGGATTACATCGAGGCATTCGCTGATTCGGTGCCTGTTCCCCTTCGCCTCGGCGCCGCCCCACGGCCCGGGCGACGACCCAAGCTAAGGAGGTTCCCGTGTCCGATTCCAAGACTGTGAAGCTGGTGGACGAGTCGACCCAGCGCAGCAGCACCATGCCGCTGGTTTCCGGCACCCTTGGCCCGGCCTGCATCGACATCAGCTCGCTGTACAAGGACACCGGCCACTTCACCTACGACGTCGGCTACGGTTCGACCGCCAGCACCAAGAGCGCGATCACCTACATCGACGGTGACCAGGGCGTGCTGCTGTACCGCGGCTACCCGATCGAGCAGCTGGCCGAGAAGTCGAGCTTCCTCGAAGTGGCCTACCTGCTGCTCAACGGCGAGCTGCCGAAGCCGGCCGAGTTCGCCACCTTCGAGCACGACGTCTCGCATCACACGATGATGCACGAGTCGCTGAAGAACTTCTTCCAGGGCTTCCACCACAACGCGCACCCGATGGCGATGCTGGCCGCCGCAGTGGCTTCGCTGTCGGCGTTCTACCACGACGATCTCGACGTCGAGAACCCGGCCGACCGCAAGCTCGCCGCGATCCGCCTGATCGCGAAGATGCCGACCATCGCCGCGGCCTGCTACCGCTACTCGATCGGCTGGCCGTTCCGCTATCCGCGCAACAACCTCGAGTACGTCGACCGCTTCCTGCACATGATGTTCGAGGTGCCGAGCGAGCCGCTGCAGATGAACCCGGTGGCTGCGAAGGCGCTGGACCTGCTGTTCATCCTGCACGCCGACCACGAGCAGAACGCCTCCACTTCCACCGTGCGCCTGGTTGGCTCCACCGGTGCCAATCCGTACGCCTCGGTGGCGGCGGGCATCACCGCGCTCTGGGGCCCCGCGCACGGCGGCGCCAACGAGGCGGTGCTGAAGATGCTGGAGGAGATCGGCACGCCGGACAACGTGGAGTCGGCGGTGCTGCGCGCCAAGGACAAGAACGACAGCTTCCGCCTGATGGGTTTCGGCCACCGGGTGTACAAGAACTTCGATCCGCGTGCCAAGATTATCCGCGAGATGTGCCACAAGGTACTGGCCGAGCTCGGCGTCAACGACCCGCTGCTGGACGTCGCGATGAAGCTGGAAGAAGCCGCGCTGAAGGACGACTATTTCGTCGAGCGCAAGCTGTACCCGAACGTCGACTTCTATTCCGGCATCATCTATAAGGCGCTGGGCATCCCCACCGAGATGTTCACCGTGATGTTCGCCATCGCCCGCACCGCCGGTTGGATCGCGCACTGGATCGAGCAGCACGAAACCCCTGGCTCGCGCATTGGGCGCCCGCGCCAGATCTATACCGGTCACGGCGTGCGCGACTATCTGGATTCCGCCAAGCGCTGAGTTGATCCGTGCCTGACCTACCCAGAAAAAAGCGCCCCGGCTTGCCGGGGCGTTTTTTTCCGGATGTCACCAGCCGGGCTGATTGCCGCTCGAGGCTCGCGGGCATCGAGGGGCGCAAGAGTAAGTGCCCCTATCCGCGGCGGTTGGCGTGCGCCAGCATGCGTTCCAGATCGTCCGGACCGTCACCGCTGTCCAACAACTCCTCCACTGCCGCCAGCGCGGCACGGCGCATCGGCTTTTCGTCCACGCGGTCCAGCGGCGCCTGGCGCAATGCATTGCGTGGAAGCACGGTGAGGTCGAAGGGCAGCGCATCGGCGGCGAACAGCAACACCGGGAATTCAGCCTGTTCGTCCCGGCTTGTGCGCAGGCGGCGCGTCTGCGTCTCGAACGGCACGGAATGTTCGTGCAGGTAG
>JAJZGE010000308.1 GCA_021798675.1 Pseudomonadota bacterium
GCCCGACGACGACGAGCCCACCGCGCTGCTGGCGGCCAGCGGCGCCAGCTTCGCGATCCCGCGGCCGCGGCGCCGGCGCGACTGACCCGGTGCGCGACAAGCCCCGCCGTTTAGGGCGGGGAAGGATAGCGCGGACGTTGAAAGCGTCCTGTGATGCTGTATATTCGTCCAGTCATGCAGCGCCTCCAAGCCTTCAAGTTCGAGCTTCGGCGCAACGGCCAACAGCAGCGCCAGATGCGCCGCTTTGCTGGTTCGTGCCGCTTCGTCTACAACAAGGCCCTGGCTCTGCAGAAGGATCTCTACGAGCGAGGTGAGAAGAAGCTCGGCTTTGCTGGGCTGTGCAAGGAACTCACCGTATGGCGCAACAGCCCGGATACAGCCTGGCTGGCGGACGCGCCCGTCCATCCGCTGCAACAGACGCTCAAGGATTTGGAGCGGGCCTATTCCAACTTCTTTGCCAAGCGCGCCGACTTCCCGCGCTTCAAGAAGAAGGGTCAGCACGACAGCTTGCGTTACCCCGACCCCCAGCAGATCAAGCTCGATTCGGCCCATGGCCGCCTGTTTCTGCCCAAGCTGGGCTGGCTGCGTTATCGCCGCAGCCGGGACGTGCTCGGCGCCGTGAAGAACATCACCGTGAGCCTGTCCTGCGATAAGTGGTTCGTGTCGATCCAGACCGAGCGCGAAGTCGAACAGCCGATTCCGAGCGGCAGCGCGGTCGGCATCGACATGGGCATTGCCCGCTTCGCTACGCTCTCGGACGGTACGTTCTACGCGCCGCTGGGCAGCTTCAAACAGCACGAGGCCGCGCTGCGCCGCGCGCAGCAGGCCATGAGCCGCAAGACCCAATTCAGCAAGAACTGGAGGAAAGCCAAGGCGCGCGTCCAGCGTATTCATTCCCGGATCGGCAACGCCCGCCGCGATTACCTGCACAAGACCTCGACCGCGATCAGCCAAAACCACGCGATGGTGTGTATCGAGGATCTGCAGGTGCGGAACATGTCCAAGTCGGCGGCAGGCAGTGTCGAGAAGCCGGGCAAGAATGTTCGGGCCAAATCCGGCCTGAACAAATCCATCCTCGGCCAAGGTTGGTTCGAGTTCCGCCGCCAGTTGGACTACAAGATGGCGTGGAACGGCGGCTGGCTCGTCGCCGTACCGCCGCAGTACACCAGCCGGACGTGCCCGTGCTGCGGCCACGTCAGCGCGGATAACCGCAAGACGCAGGCGCAGTTCGCGTGCGTCGAGTGCGGCTACGAGGAACACGCCGATCTCGTCGGCGCGATCAATGTTCTAAGGGCGGGACACGCCCGGTTCGCCTGTGAAGTGAGCGGTGCAGCCATGCCGCCAGCAGCAGGAACCCGCCGAAGCGACTCACGGGCGTGAGCGTCCAGCAATCCCATCCCCCGGTTTTGGTCAGGATGGCGAGCCAGTCGCTGCGGTCGCCGGCGGCGGCGCGTTGGCCTCTGCCCAATGCTGCGGCAGCAGTTCGTCCAGCCTGCTGTTCGGCCAGGTCGGCAGCTTGGTGAACACGCCCTTGAGGTAGGCCCAGGGATCGAGCCCGCACAGCTTGGCCGATTCGATCAAGGTCATCAGCGCCGCGGCTCTGCCGCCGGCCTGGCGCGAACCCACAAAGAGCCAATTCTTTCGACCCAGCGCGATGGGTCGCACAGCGCGTTCGGCGGCGTTATTGTCGATGGGCACGCACGCGTCGTTGGCGAACACGCACAGTGCCGTCCACCGGCCCAGGGTGTAGTCGATGGCGCGCGCCGTCGCGTCGGCCTTCGCCAGTTTGGGCCGCCACTCCTGTAGCCAGGCGTGCAGGGCATCCAGTCGCGGCTGGGTTTCCTGGCGCCGCCTTCGCAATCGCTCCTGGGCGTCGAGGTCGCGGATCTCCTGCTCGATCCGGTAGAGATCGCCAATGCGCTGCAGCGCATCGGCGGCCAGCGTGCTGTCTGTGAGCTTGTGCGCCTCGAAGAACTTGCGCCGCGCATGCGCCCAGCAACCAGCCTCGCGAATGGCGCCGCTGGCGAACAGTGCTTTGTAGCCGCTGAAGTCGTCAACCACCAGCGTGCCCGACCAGCCTTGCAGGAACTCGCGTGCATGCTCGCCGCTGCGGTTGCCGCGGTAGTCGTACACCACCAGCGGCAGCGTCGCGCTGCGATACACCCACACGTAGGCGCGGTGCGTCTTGCCCGCGCCGGGCTTGAGCTCGGCCACCGGGGTCTCGTCGGCATGCAGTACCGCATCCTTGAGCATCAACGCCTTCACGGCCTCGGCCAGCGGCTGCAACCACACGCCACCGATGCCGATCCACGACGTGATGCTCGATCGCGGCACGCGTGCTCCAGAGCGCGCGTAGATTTCCTCCTGCCGGTACGCCGGCAGATGGTCGTCGTGCTTGGCCACGATCACCTGCGCCATCAGGCCCGGCGCCGGGATCCCCTTGTCGATGAGCTGCGCTGGCAGCGGTGCCGCCAACACGGTCTGGCAGCAGGCACAGGCGTACTTGCCGCGGATATGCCGGTGCACGAAGAAGCGTGCGGGCTCGCAGTCGAGCTGCTCGCTGATCTCCTCGCCAATACGCTGTAGGGCGTGGCCCTGCGGGCACAACCCGGATTCGATCTCGTAGCGATGCTCGATACGCTCCAGATTGCCGGGCAGCGGCTGGCGCTTCGGGCGACGTTTGCCCGGATCCCGGCGCTCCTCGTCGGCGGCGCGGTCCTCGGCTTGCTCTTCGTGCTGCAGCAGCGCCTGCGTCTTCGCATCAAACAACTCGCCCTGCTGGCTGTCCAGGCTCTCGCTGGACTGGCCGAAGCGCCAGCGCTTGAGCCTGGCCACCTCCAGGCTCAGCGCCGCGTTCTTCTGCGATTGACGCTTGACCTCGCTGGACAACTGCTCGATCAGGCCGCGCGCGTAAAGCGCTGCCGGGTCGTCGCCCAGCGCACTCAGCTTGTCGTTATCGATCGCATCCACCATTGAGCCGCCATTTTCTCTCGCGCGTGCGCGCGAGAAAAGCCGCACTTGCCCTGATGGACAGCCTTCAGATCACCCGGATCGCCTCGGCCTGCGCGGCCGCCGTCATGCGCTGCCACGGCAGCCCCGCCACCAGCCAGCCCCATTGCTGCGCGCTCACGCTGACCACAGCGCCCGCGTCCTGCGGCCAGGCAAAGCCGCCTTGCTGCAGCCGCCGCGTGCACAGCCACATCCCCGCGCCGTCGAACACCAGCACCTTCAGCCGCGTCGCCCGCCGGTTCGCGAACACATAGGCATGGTGCGGCTGCGCTGCGCCGAAGCGCGCGATCACCTGGCCCAGCAGGCTGTCGATGCCTCCGCGAAGGTCGCTCGCACCCACCGCCAGCCACACCGCCTCGACGCGGATCACCCCAGCCACGCTCGCAGCCACTGCGCGCACTCGGCCGCCGCCGACACCGGCCAGTCCACCTGCGCCCGACGCCCGCCCGCCTCACAGACAATGCGCGCACATCCTGCCCCCGTCGGTACGTCGCTGGGTTGCACCTTCAAGAAGGCCGCTGTCGCACGGCCCGTGGCCACGTAGGCCTGCCCGGCCAATCGCGCCCGCCACCTCGGCGCATGAGCCGCCCAGCCGCGCAAATCCAGGTAGCTGATGCCGCGCGACTGCGCGAACGCATCTCCACTCAATCCGCTGGATTGATAGGCATCAATCAATGCCAACCGCTCACGGACCTGATCCTCACTGAGCTTGTCCTTGCGCATCCGACCTCCCATGCAAACCTCCTTCGCCTGCGAAAGCCGCAGCTTCGCAGGCGAAGCCGCCGGGCTCAAGATGGGTTTGCTGGACGATTACTCACGGGCGGCAGGGTGCCACGCCTGAGCGCCGTAGGAATCTCCGTCCTTCCCGCGCAAGCGGCGGCCGAAGGCCAAGGGCGGAGAGGATGTCAAACACTGAAGCGCCGCGACCGCGGCGTGCACGTCACTCGTGGTGCTGAGGCGCCTGATAGCCGTTGGCGCGCACCAGCTCGTCGCGCTCGGCCGACGCGAAGTCCTCCCGCACCATCTCGCGCACCAGTT
>JAJZGE010000309.1 GCA_021798675.1 Pseudomonadota bacterium
GCGCACTTCTCCGAGCAGCGCAAGCTCACCAAGAAGGATCTGGCCGAGCTGCGCAAGCTGCTCAAGGAGCTCGACGATGAGCAATCTTGAATCGCTCGCACTGGGATGGGCCGAGCGCGGCTGGCTGGCGCTGCTGGCCTTCACCGCGGCGGCGCTGGCCGTCGCCGTGCTGCGCAGGCCATGCCGCCGCTGGTTCGGCGCGGAGCGTGCCTTCCAGCTGTGGCTGTTGCCGCCCTTGGCGCTGCTGGCCAGCCAGTTGCCGCATGCCGCCGCATCGGCGACGAGGTTGCCGATGCTGCTGTACACGATCACCGCGGCAGCGGGCACGCCTGCATCGCATGCGAACGCTGCCGGCGCCTTCGACTGGCGTACGGCCGCCTTGTTGCTGTGGTCGTGCGGCGTCGTCTGCGTGCTCGTGGTTGCCGTGCAGGCACAGCGGCGCTATGGCCGGCGCTTGCGCGATGCCACGCCCATGGCTGACGCCTCGTCGCGCTGGCCGGTGTTGCGGGCCGGGAGCAATGAGGTCGGTCCGGCCCTGGTCGGCGCGTGGCGCAGCCGCATCGTGCTGCCCGCGGATTTCCACGTGCGCTATGACGCCGCCGAGCAAGTGCTGATACTCGCCCACGAGGCCGCACATGCGCGTCGCGGCGACGGCTGGTGGAGCCTGTTCGCGCAGACGCTTGCTGCGCTGTTGTGGTGCCATCCACTGGCTTGGTGGGCGTTTGCCGCGCTGCTTCATGACCAGGAACTGGCCTGCGATGCCGCGGTACTGCGCGAACACGGCGCGCAACGACGCAGCTATGCGAATGCGATGTTGAAGACCCAGTCGGCCATGTTGGCGTTGCCGGTGGGTTGTGCGTGGTCCCCTCGTCATCCGCTTACGGAGCGTATTGCCATGTTAAAGCAGCCAGTGCCGGGAAGATTCCGCCGCCTTTGTGGTTCGCTTATCGTGTTTGGCGCGGTGTGGCTGGTTGCAGGCGGCGTCTACGCGGCAACGTTGTCGGCGTCTCCGGCGAACGAGGCCGGACCAACGAATTCGGCAAAACGCTACACGTTGAAGCTGGTGGTAGGGATTGGCAGCGAGCCACCGAGATATCGCGGCAGCATGTGCCTGAAACCGGGGCAGTTTTACGACGTGACCGAAGGTGGGCTTGGCAAGAGGCCGCCATGGCGAGGGCGTTTCACCGTGGTCGCCGCTGAAAAAGGCAAGCTGGAAGTCCAAGGCACGATGAGTGGTGGCTGGTTGACCAAGCCGGTCAGTCCGCGGCTGCTCTTGTTGCCTGGTCAGCAGGGTGGCATCCGGATGGATGTCACGCATGCTGACAAGGACGGCAAGCCGGTCGAGGACGGTACGATCAGGATCGAGCTGACGCCAAGCATCGGCTGCTGAAGGTCGTTGCGGAGGGCGTCCCTAAAGGCCACGACGTTGCGCCAGCCCGCTAGCGGCAAGCGTCATGGTCGCTGCTGATGACAGCAGGCGAACCGGATGCGGCGATCAATCGCCGTCGCCGGGCCGTTCACGCACCGGGTGCTTGCTCAGTTTGCGCTGCAGGGTGCGCCGATGCATGCCCAGGCGGCGGGCGGTCTCGGAAATGTTGCCGTTGCACTCGGTCAGCACGCGCTGGATGTGCTCCCACTCCAGCCGGCGCAGCGCCAGCGGCGCCTCGGGGGCGTCGGGCAGGTCGTCGTCGTCGCTGTCCGCACCGCCGTCGCCGTCCAGCAGGGCGCGCACCACCGCGTCGGCGTCCACCGGCTTGGCCAGGTAATCGTGCGCGCCGCGCTTGATCGCCTCCACCGCGGTGGCGATGGAGGCGTAGCCGGTGAGCAGCAGCACGCGCATGTCCGGCACCAGCGAGTGCAATTCCGGAATCAGGCGCAGGCCGTTCTCCTCGCCCAGCTTGAGGTCGAGCACGCAGTAGCGCGGTTGCTGGCGGCGCGCCAGCATGCGCGCGTCGGCGAGATTGGTGGCCGAGATCACCTCGAAGCCACGCGAGGTCAGCGCACGGTCCAGCACGCGCACGAAGGTGGCATCGTCGTCCACCAGCAGGAGCGGGCGGGTGTTGCTCGGGTTGCTGTTTTCGTTCATCTGCGTAATTTTGCCGCAGTAGGATGCGGCATGCACGCGCTTCTGGTGCGACTCAATGCCGCGAGACCGCGGACAGCGGCAGGCGCAGGCATACCACGGCACCGTCGTCGGTATTGCGCGCCACCAGCTCGCCGTCGAGGCGTTCGGCGGTGGCCACGGCAAGCGTGAGGCCGATGCCCAGGCCATCCTGCTTTTCCGACTGACCCAGGCGTGTGCTGCTCTCCGCGCTGGCGAAGCCCGGGCCGCGGTCGATCACCATGAACTGCAGCCAGTCACCCGCGCGCTCCACCTGCAGCAGCACCTCGCGCAAATCGCGTTGGGCGGAGGCGTCGGCGGCGTTGTTGAGCAGGTTCAGCAAGGCATGGCGCAGGCCGGGCGGCACGCGCAGCGGCAGCTGGACGACGCCTTCGTCCACCTGCAGTTCGAGCTCGGCTTCGGGGTGCAGCAACTGGAAGCGCTCGGTGCAGCCGCGCAGGAACTGCGCCATGTCCAGGCGCTCCGGCTCCTGCGAAAGCTGTGCCTGGCCGAACGCCACCATCTCACGCAGGATGTCGCGGCAGCGGTCGACCTGGCCCTCGAGCAGGCTGAGGTCCTCGGCCAGTGCGGCATCGCCGGCGTGTTCGCGGCGCAGCTCGGGCAGCAGCGTGCGCATGGTGGAGAGCGGCGTGTTGAGCTCGTGCGCGGCGCCGGCGGCCTGGGTAGCGATGGCGAGGATGCCCTCGTCGCGCAGCGCGCGTTCGTGCACGCGCTGGGTGGCGAGCTGCTGCATGCGCAGCGCGTGCGCCAGGCGGTTGATGAAAAAACCCAGCAGGAGCGCGGTGATGACAAAGTTCACGCCCATGCCGACCACGTGCAGTTCGAAGCCGCGGTCGCGCAGGCCGACCGGCATCGGCAGCGACAGGTGCCGCTGCAACAGCAGCAGGTAGGCGCTACCGGCGAGCACGGCCACCGCGAGCAGGGCGCGGATCGACAGCGCCGCGGCGGCCAGCGCGATGGGCACCACC
Source organism: Pseudomonadota bacterium (assembly GCA_021798675.1). Next base: position 3,091 of record JAJZGE010000309.1, read on the forward strand.
AGCAGCGTGATGAAGGGATTGCTGGCGCCGCCGGTGAAATACAGCAGCACGCCCAGCTCCAGCGTATCCACGCCGATGTGCGCGATGGCCTCGGATTCGCTTACCGGCCACGTTCGGCCCAGGCGCCATGCCGCCAGCACCGCGAACACGGCGAGCAGGCCGATGCAGCACAGCAAGGGCAGCAACGGTATCGGCAGGCGCAGCCACAGCGCGCAGACCAGCACGGCGATGCATTGCCCGCCGATGGCGCACAGGCGCAGCCAGGCCAGCGTGCGTGCCAGCGCGAACGGACCGATACGGTGCTTGGTGTAACGGTGTGGCATGCGGCTCACGATGTGTCGGAGGCCGCCGCATGCGGCGGCCTCCGGCAACGCGGTCAGGTCGCGTCGAACTCCTCGCTGCGCACGGCAGGCAGCGGTTCCTGCCGCCCGACCGCGTCAGCATGGCTGGTCGACAGCTTCTTCATCAGGGGCAGGACGGCCATGGCCACTACGGTGCAGCCCACGCCGACGAAGCCGAGCTTGTTGAACAGGCGGGTGTAGATGTCCAGCGACTGCACCGGATCGGTGAGGCCCGACGGGATGTGCGCGTAATTGGCGACCACGCTGCCCAGGTACTGCGAAATACCGGACGCCACGAAGTAGGTGCCCATCATCAGGCCACCCATGCGCTCGGGCACGTAGCGGGCGATCATCGCCAGGCCCAGGCCGCTCACCAGCAGCTCGCCCAGCGAGTACAGGCCGTAGCCCCAGACCATGATCCACGAGGACACCTGGCCGTTCACCGCCCACTTCGCGCCGATGCCGTAGATGAAGAAGCCGGCTGCGACCGCCGCAAAGCCCCAGGCGAACTTGGCGGCCACCGAGGGATCCTTGCCCAGGCGGCCGAGCGAGTTGTAGATGAAGACCAGCACCGGGCTCAGCAGCACGATCCAGATCGAGTTGAGG
>JAJZGE010000310.1 GCA_021798675.1 Pseudomonadota bacterium
GCGACAGCACCGCCAGTACCGCCAGCATCAGCTGCCACTGGTGCACCAGATCGCCCATGCCGGCATCCAGCAGCCGATAGGCCATGCCGAAGGCGGCCAGCTTCGAGCCCGAGGCAATGAAGGCGGTGACCGGCGTCGGCGCACCCTGATAGACGTCCGGTATCCACATGTGGAACGGCGCGGCGCCCAGCTTGAAACCGATGCCGACGAGCATGAAGATCAGCCCGAACAGCAGCAGCTTCGGCGCATGGGTATACGTTAGCACGTGGGGCAGCTGCGCGAGATCCAGGGTCGGCGTGCCGCCCATGCCGGAGGCGCCGTAGACCATCGACATGCCGTACAGCAGCATGCCCGAGGCCAGCGCCCCCAGCACGAAATACTTGATCGCCGCTTCCGAGGGCAGCCGCTCGTCGCGATTCAGCGCCACCAGCGCATACGACGACAGCGACAGCAGCTCCAGCCCCAGATACACGGTGACCAGGTTGCCGGCCGACACCAGCAGCATGATGCCGATCAGCGCGAAGATCATCAGCGTGTAGAACTCGCCGCCGAGCAGCTTGCGGTCGATCAGATACGGGCGCGCATACACGAACACCAGCGCCGTGGTCAGCAGCGCAAACACCTTGAGGATCTCCGACACCCGGTCGCGCACGAACATCCCGCCGAAGGCGGTCACCGTCTGCGGCGGCTGACCGGCGACCACCAGGTAGATGGTGAACAGCAGGAGGGCGATCGAGATCCAGTGCAGGTAGGGCCGCTGCGCGGGCTGCATGAAGGCATCGGCCAGCAGCAGCACGCATGCCGCCACCACCAGATATAACTCCGGCAGCATGATCAGGATGTCAGAGAGAGTGGGCATGTTCGATCCGATCAAATCTTGTGGATGGCGAGCCGCTGCGCCAGCTGTGCCACCGAGGTGTCCATCAGGTGCACCAGCGGCTGCGGCCAGATGCCGATGGCCAGCACGGCAGCGGCAAAGGCGACCAGTACGAACGTCTCGCGACCGTTGATCTCCTTCATCTCGGCCACGTGCGGATTGGTGATGTCGCCCCACAGCACGCGCTTGACCAGCCACAGCGTGTAGGCCGCGCCGATCACCAGGGTGAAGCCGGCGAACAGCGCGATCCACGGATTGGCGCTGAAGCTGGCCAGGATCACCATGAACTCGCCGACGAAGCCGCTGGTGCCCGGCAGACCGCAGTTGGCCATCGCGAACAGCACGTAGAAGAAGCCAAACCACGGCATCACGTTGATGACGCCGCCGTAATCCTTGATCTGGCGCGTGTGCAGCCGGTCATACAGCACGCCGATACAGGTGAACATGGCGCCGGAGACGAAGCCGTGCGAGATCATCTGCACCATCGCGCCCTGCATGCCGAGCAGCGCCATGTCGGTATTGCCCTGCTCGCGCACCAGCAGGAACGCGATGAAGATGCCCAGCGTGACAAAGCCCATGTGCGCTACCGAGGAGTACGCCACCAGCTTCTTCATGTCCTCCTGCACCAGCGCGACATAGCCGATGTACACGATCGCGACCAGGCTCAGCACGATCACCAGCCAGGCGTAATGCGCGCCCGCGTCCGGCGTGATCGGCAGGATGAAGCGCAGGAAGCCGTAGGTGCCGACTTTCAGCATCACCGCCGCCAGCACCACCGAACCGCCGGTGGGTGCCTCGACGTGCGCATCCGGCAGCCAGGTGTGCACCGGCACCATCGGCACCTTGATCGCGAACGCGATCAGGAACGCGAAGAAGATCCAGGTCTGCTCCTTCATCGTCAGCGGCAGCGCCGCCAGCGTGGCCATGTCGAACGTGCCCGCCTTCTGGTACAGGTACAGCAGCGCGATCAGCATGAATACCGAGCCGAAGAACGTGTAGATGAAGAACTTCAGCGTCGCATACACGCGACGCGGCCCGCCCCAGACGCCAATCAGGATGAACATCGGAATCAGGATCGCCTCGAACAGCGCGTAGAACAGCAGCGCGTCGGTGGCGCAGAACACGCCGATCAGCAAGCCCTCCAGGATCAGCATCGCGGCCATGTACTGCTGCGGACGGTCCTGGATTACCTCCCAGGCGCCGACGATCACCAGAATGCCGACGAAAGTGGACATCAGGATCAGGGCCACCGAGATGCCGTCCACCGCGAGGCTGTAATGCACGCCCCAGGCGGGAATCCACAGGTAGCTTTCGCTGAGCTGCATGCCACCCGCGTCGGGGTGGTACTGCAGCAGCAGGAACAGGCTGACCACGAAGGTCAGCACCGCCACCACCAGCGCCAGCCAACGCGCGAGGTTGGGCCGTGACGAGCCGGCGAGCAGCACCGGAATCGCACCGGCGACAGGGAGCCAGATCAACAGGCTGAGCAAGTGATTGAACATGAGTGCCTGCTTCCCTTATTGCCCGACGACCCAATACCCGCCAAGCAGCAGGATCAGGCCGAGAATCATTGCAAAGGCGTAGTGATAGAGGTAACCCGACTGCAGCCGGCGCACGCTGGCGGCCACCCGGTGAACCACGCCCACCGAGCCGTTGACCATGGCGTCGTCGATCACCGCGGTGTCGCCGACCTTCCAGAACAGGCGGCCCAGCTTCACGCTGCCGCGGGCGAACACCGCGAAGTACACGTCGTCGATCCAGTATTTGCGGTCGAGCACCGTCCACAACGGCTTCAGCGCCGACTTGATCTTGCCGGCCATGGCCGGGTTGAACAGGTAAATGTAGGTGTTGATCGCGAACGCCGTCAGCACCAGCAGGAACGGCAGCTGGGTGAAGCCATGCAGCGCCATCGCCAGCGAGCCGTGGAATTCCTGACCCAGCTCGCCCAGCACGTTGTTCGCCTCGTTCACATGGATGGCGGAGCCGAACCAGCCGCCGAACAGCATCGGCCCGACTGTGAAGAAGCCGATCAGCAGCGAGGGGATCGCCAGCAGCACCAGCGGCACCGTCACCACCCACGGCGACTCCTTCGGCGGGTGCGCCAGGACACCCGGCTCGTGGTGATCATGATCGTCATGATGACCATGGCCGTGTGACGCCACCACGGTGAAGCGCTCCTTGCCATGGAAGGTCAGGTACATCTGGCGGAACGTGTACAGCCCTGTCACCAGCGCACCGGCCATCACGCAGAAATAGGCGTAACCGGCGCCCCAGCGGTGCGACAGCCCGACGGCCTCGATGATCGCGTCCTTCGAATAGAAGCCCGAAAAGAACGGCACGCCGCACAGTGCCAGCGAACCGATCCACATGGTGATCCAGGTGATCGGCATGTACTTGCGCAGGCCGCCCATGTAGCGCATGTCCTGCTCGTGGTGCATGGCCATGATCACCGAGCCGGCGCCCAGGAACAGTAGCGCCTTGAAGAACGCATGGGTCATCAGGTGGTACACCGCGCCGCTGTAAGCCGACACGCCCAGCGCCACCGTCATGTAGCCAAGTTGTGACAGCGTGGAATACGCGATCACCCGCTTGATGTCGTTCTGCACGATGCCGATCAAGCCGGTGAACAGCGCGGTGGTGGCGCCGATCACCAGCACGAAGCTGAGCGCCCCCGGCGACAGCTCGAACAGCGGCGACATGCGCGCCACCATGAAGATACCGGCCGTCACCATCGTGGCTGCGTGGATCAGCGCCGAGATCGGCGTGGGGCCTTCCATCGAGTCGGGCAGCCATACGTGCAGCGGCACCTGCGCCGACTTGCCCATCGCGCCGATGAACAGGCAGACGCAGATCACCGTGGCTGCATCCCAATGGGTGCCCGCGGTGATCTGCAGCGTCTTGCCGATCAGGCTGGGCGCCGCATGGAACGCGGTGGCGTAATCCAGCGTGCCGAGGAAATACAGCACCGCCGCGATGCCCAGCAGGAAGCCGAAATCACCCACCCGGTTGACCAGGAACGCCTTCAGGTTGGCGAAGATGGCGGTCGGCCGCTTGTACCAGAAGCCGATCAGCAGGTACGACACCAGGCCCACCGCTTCCCAGCCGAAGAACAGCTGCATGAAGTTGTTGCTCATCACCAGCATGA
>JAJZGE010000311.1 GCA_021798675.1 Pseudomonadota bacterium
TCCGATCGGCATGCTTGTAGGCGGTGACGTCGGTATAGGTGGTGACGTAGCCGCCGCCGGGCAGCGCGCGTCCGCGCATCTCGATCACCGTGCCATCCGGCCGGATGCGCTGGAACAGATGCGAGGAGCCGGCGCGCATGTAGTCGATGCGTTTGGCCACATGGCCGTCCACTTCGCCCGGACCGCATTCGCCCAGCTCGGCGTTCCAGCGGATCAGATCCTCGACCGGCACGCCGACGTAGACCATCCCGGCCGGGTAGTCGAACAGTTCCAGATAGCGGTGGTTCCATGCCACCAGCCGCATGTCGGCATCGACCACGCTGATGCCCTGCGACACGTTTTCCAGCGTGGTGGAGAGCAGCTGGCGATTGAAGCGCAATTCCTGCGAGGCCTCGTCCATCAGCGCCATCGCTTCGGCAATATCCAGTCCGCTGCCGGAGAGCACGCCGATCAGGATGCGCCGCGCATTGGCGGCGCCCATGGCCGAGGCCAGCAGCCGCTCGGTGTACTGGATCAGCGCGCGGTCTGCCGCCTCGGTGGCCAGCAGCGGACGGCCGCGGCGGTCGGCGTATTCCTCGAACGCGCGGTCACTGCTGCGTTCGCCCAGAATGCGCTCGGCGATGGTGCGCAGGTCGGCAACAGCGATGCGTCCGAGCAGGTCGCCGGCGCCGCTGCGTCCGGTGGCGTCGGCATCCATGAACATCGAGGCATGCAGGCGCTCTTCCAGGCTGGGTCGGAAGCGCAGCGAAATGAAAACCAGACAGCCAACGTTGACCAGCAGCGACCAGAACGTGGCGTGCATCACCGGGTCCCAGTCGCCCAGGTGAAACAGCGCCTGCGGTCGCAGCCAGCTCACGCCGAAAGGCCCCTGCTCGATCCACTGGTCGGAGCGGCTGAGCGCGGGCAGCAGCAGGGTGTAGATCCACACTGCGAAACCGCCCAACAGACCCACCGCCACCCCGCGCCGGCTGGCACCGCGCCAGTACAGCGCAGCCACCAGTGCGGGCGCGAACTGCGCCACCGCGGCAAACGCCAGCAGTCCGGTAGCCGCCAGGTTCTCTGAACCGGCCGCCACCCGGTAGTACACGTAGGCCATCAGCGCGAGGGCCGCGATCGCCACCCGGCGCACGCGCAGCACCAGCTGCGAAAGGTCGCTGCGCTGCTCCAGCTGCAGGTGGCGGATGCGCAGCAGCGCCGGCATCACCAGGTCGTTGCTGATCATCGTCGACAGCGCCACCGAGGCCACGATCACCATACCGGTGGCCGCCGAAAAGCCGCCAATGAAGGCCAGCAGCGCCATGCCGCGATTGCCGTGCGCCAGCGGCAGGGTCAGCACCCAGGCATCGGCGATGCCGTCGCGCACCACCGGCATGCTCGCGCCTGCCGCCACGATCGGCAGCACCGCCACGCAGACAATGCCCAGGTACAGAGGCACCAGCCAGCGCGCCCGATGGATATCGTCAGCGTCCTCGCATTCCACCACGCCAATCTGGAACTGCCGCGGCAGGCAGAACATCGCGCAGAACGCCAGCAGCGTCTGCGCCAGAAAACCCGGCGGCAGGCCCTGATCCAGCTGCAGCAGCGGGCGCTGCACGGTCGCCGCCAACCCCGGCCCATGCCAGAGCGCGTAGGCTGCCAGCGCCACGAAGGCAAGCAGCTTGATCAGCGACTCCAGCGCGATCGCCAGCATCATGCCGTGGTGATGCTCGGTGGCATCGATGCTGCGGGTGCCGAACAGGATCGCGAACACCGCCAGCAGCACCGCGCACCACAACGCGCTGTCGGCGCCACCGGCCGGCACGCTGCCGCTGAGCACCCCAAACGACATCGACACCGCCTTGAACTGCAGCGCGATGTACGGCACCACCGCGGTCACCGCGATCACCGCCACCAGCGCGGCCAGCCCGTGCGACTTGCCGAAGCGGGCGCCGATGAAGTCCGCGATCGAGGTGATGTTGCGCTGACCGGCCACCCGCACCAGCCGGCGCAGCAGGCCGAAGCCGAACACGAACAGCAGCATCGGTCCCAGATAGATCGGCAGGTACGCCAGCCCGGAGCGCGCCGCCGTGCCCACCGCGCCGTACAGCGTCCACGACGAGCAGTACACCGCCAGCGCGAGGCTGTAGATGATCGGCCGCAGCTTCGGCTGACGCGGATACACCGGTCGGCGATCGCCCGCATAGGCCACCACGAACAGCAGCCCGACATACAGAAGCGACACCAGCAGCAGCAGCCAACGGTGAATCAAGCAAGTCCTCCCGGATCATCCTGCGTGCCGAATCGATCGCTGCGTCGCGCTCAGGCCATGCGCTCGCGCGCTTGTGCGCGCCTGCCGCCAGCGCCACCATGCGCGCATGCCTGAGACCCACGCGTCGCTACCCGCCAACCTAGCAGAGCATCTGCGCGATAACGAGATTCACGTGTGGCGGCTGGCGTATCGGGCCGAGCAGCGACGCGCGCCGCTGCATGCACTGCTGGCGGCCTACCTCGGGGTTGAGGCGCAGCGGCTCAAGCTGGTCAACGATGCATACGGCCGGCCCGCGCTGGACACCGCACACGGGCAGGCGCTGGGCTTCAACTGGTCACACAGCGGGCCGCATGCGCTGGTCGCCGTCGGCCGCAACATCACCCCCGGCATCGATGTCGAGCAGCAGCGCGCGCGACCGCGCGCGCTGGAGATTGCGCGCCGCTTCTTCAGCGCGGAGGAGGCCGAGGCGCTGGCCGCGCTGCCGCCGGAACAACGCAGCGCCGCCTTCCTCGATCTGTGGACGGCGAAGGAGGCGGTACTCAAGGCGCTCGGTCGCGGGCTCGCCTTTGGTCTGCACCGGCTCAGCATCGCCCGTACGCCCGGAGGTCTCGCGCTGCGCCGGCTGGAACACGACGACGTCAGTGCGTGGCAGCTGCACCCGCTGGCGCTCGATACCGCACTGGTAGCGGCGCTGGCGTGGCGCGGCGGCGCGCGCCATCTTCGCCATTTCCGGCTGGGCGACCCCATGTGAGTAGGGATTTCCGCGTGCGGCGCAGTACGCTTGCGCTTCGCCCATCATCGCCAGAGATTCCCACCCGCCATGACCGTGCTCAGCGTCAATCTCAACAAGATCGCCGTGCTGCGCAATTCGCGCGGAGGCACCGAACCGGATATCTGCGAAGCTGCGCAGACCTGCATCGAGGCCGGCTGCGGCGGCATCACCGTGCACCCGCGGCCGGATCTGCGCCACGTGCGGCCGGACGACGTGCGCGCGCTGGCCGTGATGCTGCGCGGCCGGGTGGAATACAACATCGAGGGCAATCCCTTTGCACCCGCGCGTGGCGCCTATCCCGGACTGCTGGCGCTGGCACGCGAGGTACGGCCGACCCAGGTGACGCTGGTTCCCGATGGCGATGGGCAGCTCACTTCCGACCACGGCTTCGATCTGGCGCGCGATATGGAACGGCTGGGTCCGGTAGTACGCGATTTGTGCGAACTCGGCTGCCGCGTCAGCCTGTTCGTCGATGCCGGCACACAGGACTTCGCCGCAGCGGTGACGGTGGGCGTGCAGCGCGTCGAGATCTACACCGGGCCATACGCCCAGGCCTTTGCGGAGGGGCGACCGGCTGCCGCGCTGGCCGCCTGCGTCGACACCGCACGGCGGGCACAGCAGGCGGGCCTGGCGGTGAATGCCGGGCACGACCTGAGCCAGGCCAATCTGGGCACCTTCAAGGCGGCCATCCCCGGGCTCGCCGAAGTATCGATCGGCCACGCGCTGATCGGCGAGGCGCTGTACGAGGGACTGGCCGTCACCGTGCGCAACTATCTGCAGATCCTGCGCTGAGGCTGTCCAGCTAGCGCCAACGCAAAAACCCCCGCACATGGCGGGGGTTTTCACGTTCGGGCACTGGCGGCTGATCAGTTGCCTTCGGCGAACCCGATCTTGGCCAGGTTGTAGCTCTTCGCGTCGGCCAGCACACTCGCCACGTACTGATAGGCGACGCCATCAGCGGCAGCGATCTGGATCTCGG
>JAJZGE010000312.1 GCA_021798675.1 Pseudomonadota bacterium
GCCAGAATCTGGCCGACCAGGTGCGCGACGCCACGCTGGCGATCTACCGGTGGGCAGCGGCGTATGCGGCCGAGCGCGGCATCATCATCGCCGACACCAAGTTCGAGTTCGGCACCGACGCCAATGGCAAGCTGTACGTGATGGACGAGATGCTGACGCCGGATTCCTCGCGCTTCTGGCCGGCCGAGCAGTACCGCGTCGGCATCAGCCCGCCCAGCTACGACAAGCAGTTCGTGCGCGACTATCTGGAGACGCTGGACTGGAACAAGACCGCGCCGGGCCCGGTGATTCCGGATGCGGTGATCGCCGCCACCGCCGCCAAGTACGCCGAGGCGCTGCAGCGGCTGGCTGGCATCCGCCTCGATTGATGCACCCGGAGTAACGCCATGCGCAGCATGCAGGATTGGCTCGACGGCTACAGCGCCGATCACCAGAACCCCACCAACCAGACCCTGCACTGGATCTGCGTGCCGCCGATCGTATGGAGCGTGATCGCGCTGCTGTGGACGCTCCCGGTGCCGGCCGAATTCCTGCGCCCCGGCGCGTGGGCGGTGCTGGCGATGGTGCTGGCGTTCTACTGGTACTGGAAACACTCGCACCGGCTGGCCGCGGCCCTGCTGCTGGCCTTCGCCGTGCTGGGCGTGCTCACCAACCTGCTGTTCCAGGGGCTCGGCGGCGCGTCGCTGCGCTGGCTGGCGCTCGGCGTGTTTGCGCTGGCCTGGATCGGCCAGTTCATCGGCCACCGGTTCGAGGGACGCCGTCCCAGTTTCCTCACCGACCTGTCATACCTGCTGATCGGCCCGGCCTGGCTGATGGCCAAGCTGCTGCGCCGGATGGGCTATCGGAACGTCACATGATTACCCTGCTCACCGTGCTCAGCAGCCTGCTGTGGTGGGTGCTGTACAGCTCGATCTTCGCGCTGTTGTTCGCCCTGATCGCGTGGGCCGTGCTGCGCTGGGCCGAGCGCGACAACGTGGTATTCAACCGCGTCTACCTCGCCTGCCTGATATGGAACCTGATCGGCCTGCTGCTGATCGTGGGCGTGGCTGCCTACGAAGGCCGCCTGCAGCCGCCCTATGCGCCGCTGCTCAACTCCGGCCTGCTGCGCCTGACGCTGGTGCTGGACATGCTGATCGGCAGCGCGCTGCTGTGGCGGCTGATCCCGCGCGCGGACGCCCGCCGCATCCGTCCCGCCAGCGCCTGCATGGCGGTAGCCGCGATCATGGCGATCATGTTCGGCATCGCCACCAGCCTGGCTTGAGAGATCGAGAATGTCTCAACCTCTCAGGCCGGCCACGGATGGCCGGTCGCGGATCGGGCACGCCAGTGCCTGATTCGCGTGAGCCCTGACCGCGCCGCTGTCTCCACGCGCGAGACGGGCGCAAGCTATACCACCCGGCACCTCCCGTATCACCGCCGTCATGAGCCTGCGCAGCCTGTTCGTCGACTTCAACAGCTACTTCGCCTCGGTGGAGCAGCACGAGGACGCGAGCCTGCGCGGCCAACCGGTGGGTGTGGTGCCGGTGGCCGCCGAAACCACCAGCCTGATTGCCGCCAGCTACGAGGCCAAGGCGTTCGGCGTGGGCACTGGCACGCAGGTGCGCGAGGCGCGGCGGATGTGTCCGGGCCTGCAGATCCGCGTGGCGCGACCGGAGCGCTACGTGTGCTGGCACCACCGGCTGATCGCGGCGATCGACCGCGCCATCCCGATCGCGCGGGTCGGTTCGATCGACGAGGTGGCCTGCGAGCTGGTCGGCCGCCAGCGCCAGCGCGCGGTGGCCGAGGAGATCGCCGCACAGGTGAAGCGCGAGGTGGCGCTGGCCGCACCCGGCGGCGCGATTCGCTGCTCGATCGGCATCGCCCCGAACGACTTTCTGGCCAAGACCGCGTCGGACATGCGCAAGCCCGACGGCCTCACCGTGATCGAACAGGCCGAGCTGCCGCAGGCGCTGCACGGGCTGGCGCTGCGCGACCTGTGCGGTATCGGCGCCTCGATGGAGATGCGACTGCATGCGGCCGGCATCACCACGGTGCCGCAGCTCACCGCCGCACCGAAGCATCTGCTGCGGCATGCGTGGGGCGGCATCGAGGGCGAGCGCATGTGGGGCCTGCTGCGCGGCGCGTGGCTGCCGGCCGCGGCCAGCACGCGCGGCTCGCTCGGCCATTCGCACGTGCTGGGGCCGGAGCTGCGCACGCCCGCCGGTGCCCGGGCGGTGCTGAAGAAACTGCTGGTGAAGGCGGCCATGCGCCTGCGCCGCGAGGCGATGCTGAGCGGCGCGCTGGCCGTGCGCATCCGCTACGTGGGCCACGACCTGCGCTGGGAGCGCGACCTGGCGTTCGACCACACCGACGACAGCCGCACGCTGCTGCGCCTGCTCAATGCGATGCTGGAGAGCGACCATCCGCCGCGACAGCTTCCTGGCCCCCGCCACGCCACGCCGCTGTCGGTCAGCGTGACCCTGCTGCGCCTGCTGCCGCGCACGCAGAGCAGCGGCTCGCTGTTCGCAGCCGACGCAGACGCCGGCCGTATCGATGCGCTCGTCGATCGCATCAATGCGAAGTTCGGCTACAACAAGGTCTACTTCGGCAGCATGCAGCTGGCGCTGGAGCACGATGCCGCGCCCATGCGCATCCCGTTCAACCGCATCCCCGACGCGCCCAGCGAAAACGAGGCCGTCCACGCGAGCGACGCCAGCCACGATGCGCTGTGGCTGCAATCGCTGAATCGCTTCAAGGTGCTGGCGGAAACGGAGCATCGCAAGCGCGAAAGTACGCGCGGGCGAGAGTGATAACGGCCCTGTCGTGACTGCGCTCTTGTCTCCGGCAACATCGCATCGTCAAACGCCGCCACTTCCGGGTGACTCGGAAAAACGAGGGCGCTTCACCGCCACGCGCTGAAGGGGCAGAACCCCTGCGGACAAACTGGCGCTACAATCTCGCAAGATGATTCGAGGCATGCTGCCATGCAACTTACCGCCGTCTTGATTCCCGCCGAAGAAGGCGGATTTGTGGCGCTGAACCCCGAAACCGGCACCAGCACGCAGGGCGAATCCATCGAGGAAGCACTGGCCAACCTCCAAGAGGCAACGGAGTTGTACTTGGAGGAGTTCCCGGTGACTTCCTACGGTAAACCCCTGCTGACTACCTTTGAGGTGTCGGCCCATGCCGCCTAGCCTTCCACGCATTTCTGGTGCGGAGGCTGTTCGTGCGTTGCAAAAGCTCGGTTTTATCGTCCTGCGCCAGAAAGGCAGCCACGTGATCCTGCGCCGCGGGTCGATGGGTTGCGTGGTACCGCAGCATCGCGAGCTCAAGATCGGAACCCTCTCCGGTGTCCTGAAACAAGCCGGCGTTACGGCTGACGAGTTCATGCAGGCGCTCTGACGTGGCCTGACCACCGTCAAAGGCGTCAAAGGGGGCGGAGGAAATCCAGCCGCCCCTTGTCCGTGGCGATCGTGCCATTGCCGCCGATCAGGCTTCATCCGGCAGCGCGGCGATGGCGCGGCAGGCGTAGGCCATCAATGCCGGATCGATGCCGGTGTGCTGCTGCATGGTGGCGGGCTGATCGCGAAACATGCTGTTGAGCGAGCGCTGGATACCCGCGTCCCCGCCGGTGAACTCGCGCAGCAGCGCACGCCACTTCGCCGCCAGTACCTGCACTTCCTCGCTGGCCGGATCCTTGTCCAGCTGCAGCGCCGCCGTCATGCCCGCGATCACCTGCGGCCATGCCTGTTCGACTTCGCGGATGCGCGCGGCGCCCAGCATCTCGCCACGCTGCTGCACGGCCTGCTGCTGTTCGGTCGTCAGATAGTTTTCCGTGATGGTGCTTGCCTCGATGGTTTTCAGGAGGATGTCGCCGTCGATCGCCTCGCCTGCAGCCAGCCGCCGCTGCAGATTTTCCAGCCGCCGCAGCAGCGCGTGCTGGTGAGCGATCGTCTCCCGCAATCGGCGCGTCTGCCGCCACACCGCTTCGACCAGTGACGGCGCGTCGGTGTCGAGG
>JAJZGE010000313.1 GCA_021798675.1 Pseudomonadota bacterium
GGCCAGCGCCCGACGCAACTCCGACACCAGCAGCAGGCGCTGGCGCGCGTTGGCCTGCATGATCGGCGTGTAGAAGCGGAAGGTGTTGCGCTCGCTGTTCTTCGCCGCGTACATCGCGGCATCGGCATTGGCGATGAGGGTGGCCGCGTCGGCGCCATCCAGCGGATAGCCGGCGATACCGATGCTGGCGGTCAGCGACAGCTCGCAATCCTCCACCACGATCGGCTCGGCCAGGCTGGCAAGCAGTCGCTCGGCCACGGCGCCGGCGTCGTCGCGCAGCCCGATGTTGCCGAGCAGCACCGTGAACTCGTCGCCGCCGATGCGGCCGGCCGCGTCGCCTTCGCCCAGTTGCCGGCCGATGCGCTCGGCCACCTTCTGCAGGAAGCGGTCGCCGATGGCATGGCTGTAGCTGTCGTTGACGATCTTGAACGCGTCAAGGTCCACGAACAGCACCGCCGTCGCGGTGCGCGTGCGCGTCGCCGCGGCGATCGCCCCCTCCACCCGGCGCTCGAATTCCGGACGGTTGTACAGGCCGGTAAGCGCATCGTGGCTGGCCATGTGTTCGAGCCGGCGCCGGTGCACCTTCAACGCCTGGATGTTGCTGAACACCGCCACGTAATGCAGCACCTGGCGCTGCGCATCGCGGATCGCGCTGATGCTGAGCTGCTCGGGATAGGTGCTGCCGTCGACGTACTGGCCCAGCACCTCGCCGCCCCAGTTGCCGCCGCTGGCGATGCCCGCCCAGATCGACGCCGGCAACGGCATGCCGTCGGGCATGCGGCGCAGCTCGTCGAAGCGACGGCCTTCCAGCATCTGCGCGGTAAAGCCGGTGATTTCCACCTGCGCCGTGTTGACCGAGATCACCCGGCGCTCGGCATCGGCGATGATGACGCCCTCGGCGATGCTGGCCAGGGCCTCCGACGCCACGCGCCGCTCGCGCTCCAGCGTGACGCGCTCGGAAATGTCGCGCACGATCACCTGCCGCACCGGGAGCCGCCCCCACAGGCTGTGACTCACCTCGATTTCCACCGGTCGCTGTGCATCGCCGACACCGCACAGCACCGCCTGCAACGCGTTGCCGACCTGTTGCATGGAGCCGGGTACGAAGAGGCCGTCGAAGCGCATGCCGACCAGGACTTCCGGCGCGTACCCCGTCCATTCGGAAGCTTGCTGGTTGGTCTCCAGGATGCGGCCGCTGGTCTCGTCCACGATCACGATGGCCACCACCGCGCTCTCGAACAGCAGGCGATAGCGCTCCTCGCTGCCACGGATGCGGTCCAGCACCCGCCGCGCCATCCCCAGCCACAGCAGCGCAACCAGCAGTATGGCGAGCAGCACCGCGAAGAACAGCGCACGCCCCAGCCATACTGCACCGCGCACCATCTGTTGCGCGAAACGGTCGCTGCGTGGTGCTATTTCCTGGTTGATCGCCGCGATGCGGTCCCGCTGCCGGTCGATCTCGGCCTGGCTTGGCCCACCGGTCGCGTAGGCGCGCTGCAATTCGCCGGCAATCGCGTCGAGCCGGGCAAGGTCGCCGTCGGTGGAGCGCCAGGCACCGATGGCCGATGCCATGTAGGGCGCGCTGGAAAAGTGCGCCATCATGAAGGTCATGCCGCTTTCGGCCGCCGGCAGCATGTTGCCCTGCACGAAGACCTGGTGGACGCGAGCCTTGTCGTAGTGCCCGCTGATGATGGCATCGCGACCCCAACGGTCGGCGGCAAGCACGTCGTAGTTGTGTCGATAGCTTTCCAGGTCGCGCGCATCGCCGCGCACAGCGTAGCTGTCCAGGTCGATCACCGCCTGCTTCTGCGCCTTCGACCACACGCTCTCGCTGTTCAGGAAGCCGGCCAGCGTTACCTGCACCTGCAGCACGCCCCAGGCCAGCCCGAACAACAGCGCAACCGCTGCCGCCAGCCCCCAGGCCAGCGGCACCAGGCGCCGCCACAATGGCTTTCGCATGTTGCCCATCGATTGCTGTGGTCCTTGCCGCGGAATCCTCCGCCATCCAGCCAACGCCATGATGCCAAAACCACGGGCGGCACCCTAACGGCGCCGCCCGCCGCCCCACCGCATGGTCGAATGCGGCGGTGTGGACAAGCTGCGAAGCTACGCCGCCACGCCCCCCTGCAGACCCACCGCGTGGTGGCTTTGGATGCAGCGGTCGCCCAGCAGGATCATGCACAGATAGCTGCGCTCGATGCATTCGCGGAGGTGGGCGACGTCTGCCGCCGAAGGCGTGTTGCCCAGCAGCGTGCAGACGATCTCCAGCGCCTCCCAGGGATGGGTATCGTCATAGGCCGCGTGTAACTTGAGCCAGCGCAGGCTGGCGGCGCGCACTTCCGGGGCGAAGCTGTCGCGGTACAGGCTGCTGGAATACACCAGGTGCGCCCAATCGCCGGTGGCACCCTCGATGGCGTAGTTGGTGGCGATCATCCCTGCCGCCAGGGAGCCGTGCGCGCTGATCTCCTCGCACCAGCGGTACAGGCCGTCGGTACCGGAGGGCGCCGGCTTGTGCAGCAGGTCCGCGCGCGGTACGCCGGCACCGTCGGCCCAGTCCAGCCAGTACTCGGCATGGTTCTGCTCCACGCGGATATTGCGCACCAGCCAGCGTCGGGCCATGTCGTCGCCCTCGCTGCGGCCGTAGCGGGTCTTCAGCAGGTTCAGCGCCATGTAGCTGGGAAAGCGCTCGATGAACGGCCACAGCCCGGCCATGAAGTTGTATGTGGATTCGCTGTCCAGTTCGAGCATGGTCATCCGCGCCCAGATTTCATGACCGAGCACCCTGCGGCGGGTGGCTTCGCAATCGGTCACCATGTCCTGGGCCCATTGCGGATAACTGGCGAGTTCGTTCAAGGGGCCACTGCGTTCGAAACGGGTATGCATGACGATCTCCTGTTGTGTCGTGACTGATATCCGGCTGCTTGCTGCACTACGCGACCGACCCATTGAGCCGGAGCCACAGGCTGGCCGCGATCCCGCGGCACGCTGGCTGCGGAAATCCTGTCCACGGAAGAACGCACCCCCGTTGCGAACGCCGAGCATAACCAGCGGCCATCGCCGCAACGCGCATTCGGTCGCGATGCGGCAATGCGCAGGCGGCACACGCGGGGCGGCGCAGAGCCGCAAAAATTGCAGAGGCAACGAGACCGCCGGCGCTGGCGGGCTGATCCGTTGCGGAACCGTGCCGGACGTTGCCTTGCCGGATCGCATCGCCCGACGCAAGATGCTTCGATACCGGCCACAGCGACACCACCCGCATGCGGGCACGCCAGGCAATCCCCTTCTTGCAGCGCGTCCGTCCCTGGCTGGCCCTGCTCGCCCTCGGCGCATCCGCTGCCGCAGCGGCGCAGGCCGTCGACCGCACGCGCCTGCAGCACGAAGCCCAGGCGGTGACGATCACCCGCGACGACTGGGGCATTGCCCATGTGCACGGCAGGACCGATGCCGACGCGGTGTTCGGCATGGCCTACGCCCAGGCCGAAGACGACTTCAGCCGCGTGGAGACGAACTACCTCACCGCGCTGGGCTGGACCGCGCAGGCCGAGGGCAAGGCCGCCATCTGGCAGGATCTTCGCCAGCAGCTGTGGACCGACCCGACAGCGCTGAAGAAGCTCTACACGCAAAGCCCCGGCTGGCTACGGCAGCTGATGGATGCCTGGGCCGACGGCCTCAACGGGTACCTCGCCACCCACCCGGACGTGCATCCGAAAGTGATCACGCACTTCGAGCCGTGGATGGCGCTGTCCTTCACCGAGGGCAGCATCGGCGGCGACATCGAGCGTGTCTCGCTGAAGGACCTTGCCGCGTTCTACGGCGATGCGCATCCGCAGCTCGTGCAGGCCAACCCGCCGAGCTGGGCCGAGCCCATCGGCTCCAACGGCATCGCGATCGCGCCCAGGCTCAGCACCGGCGGCCATGCCCTGCTGCTGATCAACCCGCACACCTCGTTCTACTTCCGCTCCGAACTGCAGATG
>JAJZGE010000314.1 GCA_021798675.1 Pseudomonadota bacterium
GTTCAGGTCGGGCTGGCTGGCGAGGAAGTTGTGCAGGTAGTACTGGCCGCGCCGCGGCTCCCACTGCCACGCGCCGCCGCCGAAGATCGAGAGCCAGTTGTTGGGCGGCGTGCCGTCCTCGTTCGCATCGGCCCACACGTACCAGTCGGCCTTGGCGTTGTCGCGGCTCTGCTTGCTTTCCTTGAACCAGGCGTGCTCGTCCGAGGTATGGCTGAGCACCTGGTCGATCATCACCTTCAGCCCGCGCGCATGCGCTTCGCGCAGCAGCCGGTCGAAATCCGCCAGCGTGCCGAACAGCGGGTCGACGTCGCAGGAGTCGGCGATGTCGTAGCCGAAATCCGCCATCGGTGACTTGAAGAACGGCGCGACCCAGATCGCATCCACGCCCAGGCCGGCCACGTAGTCCAGCCGCTGGATGATGCCGGGCAGGTCGCCCACGCCATCGCCATCGGTGTCGAGGAAGCTGCGCGGATAGATCTGGTAGATGACGGCGCCGCGCCACCAGGGAGTGTTGGTCATTGAGCTGTGCCCCATGCGCGGGCGAGCCGCCCGGTCCATCGAATGGCGATCAGCTTAGTGGCAGCCCATGGGCACCCCCCACTGTGCTGCATACGTATTCATGGATGCTGCGGTTGCGTCATGCGTGCAAATCAAATGGACGTCCAAACGATTTTCACGGAATTGCAACGACACGCTCAAACGGCTCAACGGCGGGGGTTTGCGCAACGCGATACGAATTCGCCGGACAGGAATGCTGCGATGCATCAGGCGCCGCTTCGTCACGCCATGAATACGTATGCAGGAATCGTTCGCGCCGAAAATGCAGCCCTACCATGGATTCACGCGACGAGGCGTGCAAGCACGAGCCTGCCGCCCACGGTCGTCGGCTACGGACTCGCCAGACGGTTCGCGCGACAACCACAACACCATCTCGAGGGGAGACGAAACATGTTGATGAAGCACAAGCTGCTGGCCTTGGCGATCGCATCTGCGTGCCTCGGCGCCAGCGCCGCGGCCAGCGCGGCGACCGCGCCCGCCACGCAACCGCAGGACACGCAGGCGACCGCGAAGTCCGATACGGCGAATACCAAGACCGATGCTTCCGGCAAGAAGGACAAGCGCGGCGAGGCCAAGCAGATGCAGGCCGTGCAGGTGAACGGTTTCGTCAGCAGTATCGAGAACGCCACCGCGCTGAAGCGCAACGCCAGCACCATCGTCGAAGCGGTCTCCGCCGAGCAGGTTGGCAAGCTGCCCGGCGTCTCCATCGCCGACGCGCTGGGCCGCCTGCCCGGGCTCGCGGTGCAGACCGTGGACGGCCGTCCGCAGGTGCTCTCCATCCACGGCCTGGGCCCCGATTTCTCCACCGCGCTGGTCAACGGCGGCCAGCAGGTCAGCACGAACAACAACCGCGACGTGGCGTTCGACCAGTATCCGTCGAGCTGGTTCGACAACGTGGTGGTGCACATGAGCCCCGAGGCCGACCTGATCGGCCAGGGCCTGGCCGGCACCGTGGACATGCACACGATCCGCCCGCTGGACAAGTCCGGCCCCGAGGCGGCGGTGAACGCCAAGTACATCTGGAACGACATGTCCCAGCTGGCCAACGGCCCCGGCGTGAGCAACACCGGCCACAATGTCAACGGCGTATGGGTGGACCAGTTCGCCGACCACACCGTTGGCGTGACCCTGGGCGTGGACCTGGAGGACAACCCCTCGCAGATCCAGCACCAGGCACCGTGGGGCTACCCCACCTTCTCGTTGGCTGGCGGCCCCCCGGGCAATTTCGGCGTGGTTGGCGGCTCGAAGAACTACGGCATCACCGACACCCTCAAGCGCAACGGCGTGTTGGCCACCGTGCAGTGGCAGCCGAACGAGTTCTATACCGGCACGGTCGACATGACGTACGACAACTTCAAGGACGTGCAGCAGGCCAAGGGCATGGAGTTCCCGCTCTACTGGAGCGCCGCGCAACTGTCAGGAAACGCCTATGCAGTGCCAGATCCGCATCTGGCGACGGCGACAGCCCCGGGCTACTTCGTGCAGAACGGTACCTACACCAATGTCAAGCCGGTAATCCGCAACGACTACAACAGCACCAGCGCCCGCGTCTACAACTTCAACTGGGACAACAAGTTCACCATCAACGAAAACTGGTCGGTGGACGCCGACGCGAACTACTCGCGCGCCACCCGTCATGACGTCAACCTCGAGAGCTACTCCGGCACCGGCTACGGCTCGAGCGGTGGCGCACTCGACACGGTCGGCTTCAACGAGCTCGGCAACGGCATGCTCCAACTCAGTCCGTCGCTGGACTACACCCAGGGCGTGATGCTGACCGACCCGCAGGGCTGGGGCGCCGGCAACGACGTGGTGCAGGCCGGCTTCATCAACGCGCCACGCACCGTCGACTACCTCGCCAACGTACGCCTCTCGGTGGAGCGCAGCTTCGCCAGCGGACCGTTCTCCAGCCTGGTGTTCGGCGTCAGCAACAGCCGCCGCAACAAGACCTATCACATCGACCAGGCCTTCCTGACCCTGGGCGGCGGCACGCTCAGCGGCGGCAGCGCCGTCAAGACCGCACCGATCCAGGGTGCCAGCAGTTGCGACCCGCTGTCGTGGATGGGCATCGGCCCGCAGCTCTGCTACAACCCGTTCGCCCTGATCGACAACGGCACCCTGGTCAACGTGCCCACCTTCGGCTCGTCGCTGTCGACGCCGCCGGACTGGAAGACGCATGAGAACGTCTTCACCCCGTTCTTCCAGTTCAACATCGATACCAACCTGGGCGCCGTCAGCCTGCGTGGCAACTTCGGCGTGCAGATGCAGCACACCGCGCAGCGCGCCACCGGCGAACGCGTGGCACCGGGTAGCGCCGTCACCGGCAATGCGATCTCTCTGATTCCGGTCAGCGGCAGCGCCAGCTACACCCGTTACCTGCCGAGCGCGAACCTGATCTTCGGCCTCACCGACAACGACGACCTGCGCGTCAGCGCGGCCCGTACCCTGGCCCGCCCGCGCATGGATCAGATGAATCCCAGCCTCACGGTGACCGGCAACGTCACGCACCTGCAGTCCACCGATCCCAGCCAGGCCTTCTTCAGCGCTTCGGGCGGCAACGCCAAGCTGAAGCCGACCATGGCCGACAACTACAACGTCAGCTACGAGCACTATTTCTCGGGCGGCAGCAGCTACCAGTGCAATGCGGCCGACCGGAAGAACTCGGAACTGTGCAGCGGCGGCGGCGGCTACTTCTCGGTGTCGGGCTACTTCATCAGCCTGCACGACTACATCGACCCGAATGCGGCCTTCCCGTATGACTTCGGTTCGTTCCTGCCGTTCGGCCTGACCCCGGCGCAGCTGAGCCAGCTCGGCACCACCCAGGGCTACGTCTCCGGCCCGAACAACGATGGCCACGGCTACGTCAAGGGCGCCCAGGTGACCTTGAACCTGCCGTTCAACCTGCTCACCCCGGTACTCGACGGCTTCGGCACGATCCTCTCCGGCACCCGCACCAAGAGCTCGCTGGTGTACGGCGGCAACCCGACGCCGATCACCGTGCCGGGCCTGTCGAAGTGGGTCGCCAGCGGCACGTTCTACTACCAGCACAACGGGTTCGAGGCACGCGTGAGCGACAACTATCGCTCCAGCTTCCTGGGCGAGGTGTCGGGCATCAGCGCCTCGCGCATCGAGCAGACGCTGAAGGGCGGCAGCACCTACGACGCCCAGGTGAGCTACACCTTCGATCATGGCTCGTTCAAGGGACTGACCCTGATCGCGACAGGCTCGAACCTCTCGAACAAGATCTTCACCACCTATCAGAACAACGACCCGCGCCAGGTGCAGACCTGGGAACGCTACGGTCGCACCTACTCGCTGGGCGTCTCCTACAAGTTCCAGTGATGTTCTGACAAGCTTGACTCCCCGTGTGCCCCGCCGTGCGGATTCCGGCGGGGCATTTTTCTC
>JAJZGE010000315.1 GCA_021798675.1 Pseudomonadota bacterium
GCCGAGCCCGCCGCGCCCCCGATGAAGAACACGCCGGTGTACAGGCCGTTGATGCGACCACGCGCTTCCGGTCGGATCAGGTTCACCTCGCGGCGCCCCAGGGTGAGGTCGCCGATGGTGCCCGCGTCGAGCAGCACCGCCGCGGCCAGCAGCGTCGCCAGCCCTCTCGACGGGGCAGCCATCGTGCCGCCCAGCCACGCCAGCGCAGCCGCCAGCACGATGCATGCTTGCGAGGCGCGC
Organism: Pseudomonadota bacterium; assembly: GCA_021798675.1. Next base: position 241 of record JAJZGE010000315.1, read on the forward strand.
ATGGCGACGCGCGCCTTGCCGGCGTCGCCCAGCCGGCCGGCCAACGGTGCGCTCACCGCGCCGCTCACCCCGGCCAGGGCGAACAGTGCGATGCCGTCGGCGCCAAGGTCGAACGGCGCCGACGCCAGCCGCAGCGCCACCAGGCTCCAGAACGCGCTGAACGCGCCGAAGCAGAACGCCACCGATAGCGCGCGCCGGCGCAGCATCGGCTCCTCGCGCCACAGCCGCGCCAGCGAGGACAGCAGCGCCGGGTAGGACATGCGCTGCAGCGGTGGCAGCCTCGGCATCGAGCGACCGAGCAAAGCGGCGAGCGTAGCGACGGCCAGTGCCAGCACCACGTAGCTCGCGCGCCAGCCCCAGTGCCCGCCGATCATGCTGGCCAGCGGGCGCGACAGCATGATGCCGAGCATCATGCCGCTGGTGATGTTGCCGATGACGCGGCCGCGCTGCGACTCGGTCGTCATCGCCGCAGCCAGCGGTATCAGCATCTGGATCGCGGTGGCGGTGAGCCCGGCCAGCAGGCTGGCGGCAAGGAACATCGGGGCGGGGATCGGCAGCGCCGCTGCGAGCAGGGCCAGCACGTTGGCCGCCAGCGTGAACAGCACCAGCCGGCGGCTTTCCACCAGGTCGCACAGCGGCACCAGCAGGAACAGGCCCAGCGCGTAGCCGAGCAGTGCCAGGGTGGAAACCAGGCTGATCGCCGCCGCCGGCAAACCGAGCGTGGCGGCGATGGCGCCGACCAGCGGCTGCGCCACGTAAAGGCCCTGCACGATCACGCCGGTGGCCAGCGCGAACAGCAGCACCGGCGCGCGGGTGGCCTGCGCATCCGTCGCCTTCATCGCACGGCCTCCTGGTAGGCAGCGAGCAACGCCGGGTCGTCGAACGAGCCGTGGTGGTGGACTTGTCGCCAGGCGCCGCCGATGCGCTGGAACACCCGGCTGGTGCGGATCGCCGGCTCCAGCCGCAGTTGGTCGCGCTCCAGCGTGCCGCGTTCGCGGCCCACGGCGAAGAAGGTGTCGCCGGCCTCGTGCAAGGTGTAGTCATGGAGTGCCACCTGCACCCGTGCGCGGCCCTCGAAGATGCGCCGGTACACCGCGCGGATCGCCGGCCAGCCGCGTGCGATGCCGCCCAGCGGATTGCTCATCGAAGCGTCGGCATCGTCGTGCCAGTTGCGCGCCATCGCCTCGATGTCACGGCTGTTGAATGCCCGGTAGAAGGCACTCAGTGCCGCCAGCGGCGAGGCGGGATCGAGGCCGGTTTCATTGCCGTCGACGGCGGCGGGGAGCGGTGCGGACATGCGGCATCTCCGGGGGCGTGGAAGAGTGGGCGCCATTTTTCGCCTGGAGGACGGCCTGGAGAATAGGCGCTAGCATGGATGGACTATCATGGAAACCGGGAGAATCCTGTGGCCAGCCTGGACGACTACCGCGTGTTCGTCGCGATCGTGGAGCAGGGCAACCTCACCGCGGCGGCGCGCTACCTGCATCGTTCCTTGCAGGCGGTGAGCCGTTCCCTGCAGGCGCTGGAGGGCGAATTGGGCGTGGGGCTGATCCAGCGCACCACGCGCCGCGCCCAGCCCACTGCGGCGGGTCTGGCGTTCCACGCGCGGATCAGGGCGGCGCTCGCCGACATCGACCTGGCACGCTCGGCCCTGGCCGAGCATGGCGCGCGCATCGACGGCACCCTGCGCATCGGCGGCTCCACCCAGTTCAGCGCGCCCTATCTGGTGCCGCTGGTGGCGGCCTTCATGGAGCGTTATCCCGACGTGGCGGTGGAACTGGTGGTGGCCGACCAGCACGTCGACCTGCAACGCGAGAAGCTGGACGCTACCGTGCGACTGGGCGAACTGGCGCCGAGCCGCTTGCACGCGCGTCGGCTCGCCTCGCTGCGCATGCTCACCGTGGGCGCACCCGGCTACTTCGCGCGGCATGGCCGCCCACGCATCCCGTCCGAGCTGAGCCGGCACGAGTGCATCGCGCGCCGGGGCGGCGGCACCGGGCAGCGCTGGGAATACCGCCGTGGCGGCCGCCGCGAGTCGGTGGAGGTACGTGGCCGCTTCAGCGCCGACAACGCCGCCGCCTGCAACGCGGCCGCGGTGGCCGGTCTGGGCATCGCGGTGGCAGCGCTTTGGCAAGTCCGTCCGCTGCTCGACCAGGGACGTCTGGAAACCGTGCTCGACGACTGGCAGCTCCCCGGCCTGCCGTTGCACGTGGTATGGCCGCCGGGCAAGCAACTGCCTGCACGCACGCGTGCCTTCATCGACTTCGCGGCGGCCCGCTGGGCGGCCGAGCCGCCGGGTTGATGCCCGGCTTGCCCGTGGTCCGTCGCGCCGCCACCATCGCGGTTCGATACGACGGGTCAGGGCGCATGCGCGAGGCAGTTGATTCCATGGAGAGGAAACGCCGCCCTGCGCGCAACCCCGGCATCGACCTGTTGCGCGGCCTCGCTATCGTGCTGGTGGTGTTCAACCACCTCGGGCTGCGCATCCCGCTGGAGAAGAGTGCGCTGGCCGGAGTGCTGCCGCGGTGGCTGCTGAACCGGCTGAACTGGAACGGCTACGAGGCCGTGTACGTGTTCTTCGTGATTTCCGGCTTCCTGATCGCGGGCAACGCACTGCGTCGCTGGGGTAGCCTCGCCGCCATCGACGCAGGTGTGTTCTATGCGCGTCGCTTCGCCCGCATCGCACCGTGCCTGCTCGCCTTGCTCGTGGTGCTGAGCGCGTTGCACCTGCTCGGTGTGCAGGACTACGTGATCCACCGCGCGGGGCAGTCGCTGTCCGGTGCGCTGCTGTCCGCGCTCGGCCTGAACCTCAACGGGTACGAGGGGCGCACCGGCTACCTGCCCGGTGCCTGGGACGTGCTGTGGTCGCTGTCCATCGAGGAGGCGTTCTACCTCGGATTCCCGCTGGCCTGCCTGCTGTTGCGCCGTCGTTCGTTGCTGGTGCCGCCGCTGTTGTTGCTTGCCGTATCCCTGCCCTGGGTGCGCGCGGCCCTGCACGGCAACGAGATCTGGCTGGAGAAAGCCTATCTGCCGGGCATGGCGGCGATCGCCACCGGCGTGCTGGGCGCGCTGCTGGCGAAGGCCTGCCGGCCGCCGCGGCGCACGGTCGCGATGCTGGGCTGTGGCTGGGTGCGTTGGGCCTGGGGACGGTGCTGCTGGATGGTGGAGCGCTGTGGCACTGGCTGCGCGACGGCTACATGCTGGTACTCACGGGTTCCACCTTGTGCCTGCTGCTGCGCTGCCAGTGGCGCGCCGACGAAGGATTCGCGTTGCCACGACGGGGTTTCGGCTGGCTGCGTTCGTGGGGGCGGATGAGCTACGAGATCTATCTCACCCACATGTTCGTGGTGTTCGCCACGGTGCGTGCCTTCCGTGCCTGGGACGGCGACCCTGTGCATGGCTGGTGGTGGTACCTGCCGGCGCTGGGTTCGTGCTGGCTGCTGGGGGCGGCGGTGGAGCGCCGGCTCTCGATGCCGAGCGAACGCTGGCTGCGCATGCGCCTGTCGAGCGCCGCCAGCTGACGACCGATACCGGGCGGATCCTCAAGCGCTGCGCGCTTGTGGCCGATAAGCCGCCCATGAACTCACCTAAATTCAACTGTCGTGCCGCTATCGTTGGAGGTGTCTCTCAAGGCGCGTGCGTGGACGTGCGCAGGCTGGATCCTGCACATCCCTTGCCGGGCCAGGGATTTGCGTTGGTATGAGCCGGGACAACAAG
>JAJZGE010000316.1 GCA_021798675.1 Pseudomonadota bacterium
GGGGGCGGCCCGGCCTGCTCAGGACGTGGCCATACCAGTACCGATTGCTGCGGATGCAGCCAGCTCCACGCACGGAACATTCCCAGCGGCCAGGTACTCCAGACGCGTATCCGCGGCAGGGCCTGCCAGCCGCGACGCGTGGTGGGCAGCTGCAAGTGCAGCTCGGTGGTGCCATCGACCGCGAACGCCCGGGTCTCGCCCATGCAGTCCAGCCGTACGGCTTCGCGCAGGCGCGAGGCGGAGAAATCCAGCGTCAGCCGCAGCGCTTCGCCGGCGACGGCGTGGTCGGCACGGATGTCCGACAGGCGCAGCCCGTCCAGCGTGCGGAAGGCAAGCAGCATGCTCGCGGCGGCGGCGGCGCCGAGCAGGCAGGTCAGCAGCAGGGCGGCGTTGTTCGCGTAATTCAGCGCGCCGACCAGCATCACCAGCAGCAGCGCGCCGAAGCCGAACCCGAACGCGGTGGGCAGGATGTAGATGCGTCGCCGGTTCAGTTCGATCGGCAGCGGCTCCGGCTGGCGCAGGCGGGTCAGCGCCGGCAGACGGCGTTCGGCCCGGGCCACGGCGCGTTGCGCGAGCCGGCGCAAGGCAGCATGCATGTCAGTCCACCGCCACCTCGGCGAGGAGCTGGCGGGCCAGCGCATCGCCAGCGGTGCCGCGCGCAGCCACCAGACGATGGGCGGCCAGCGGCACGAACAGCGCCTGCAGGTCCTCCGGCAGCACGTAGGTGCGGTTGTGCAGCAACGCCCATGCGCGTGCGGCGGCGAGCAGGGACAGCCCGGCGCGTGGCGACAGGCCGGTGCGGATATCCGCATGGCGGCGGCTGGCGGCGAGCAGCGCCTGCAGGTAGTCGAGCAGGGCGGGACTGGCGGCGATGGCCGTCGATTGCCGGCGCAGCGCGAGCAGGGCGGCGCCGTCCAGCGCCGGCTTCAGTTGCGCCAGCAGGTCGTGGCGGTCGCTGCCGGTGAGCAGTTCGCGTTCGGCCGCGGGATCGGGATAGCCCAGCGACAGCCGCAGCATGAAGCGGTCGAGTTGCGAGTCGGGCAGCGGGAAGGTGCCGGTCAGGTCGAGCGGATTCTGCGTCGCGACCACGAAGAACGGTTGCGGCAGCGCGTGCGTCTGGCCGTCCACGGTGACCTGGCCTTCGGCCATCGCCTCGAGCAGGGCGCTTTGCGTCTTGGGCGTGGCGCGATTGATCTCGTCGGCCAGCAGCAGGCCGCCGAAGATCGGGCCGGGATGGAAGCGGAACTGCCCGGTCTCGCGCTCGTAGACGCTGACGCCGAGGATGTCGGAAGGCAGCAGGTCGCTGGTGAACTGCACGCGCTGGAAATCCAGCGCGAAGCTGGCCGCCAGCGCGTGCGCCAGCGTGGTCTTGCCCACGCCGGGCACGTCCTCCAGCAGCAGGTGGCCGCCGGCGACCAGGCAGGCCAGGGCGAGCTTCACCTGCCGTGCCTTGCCCAGCACCACGCGATTGAGTTGCGCTTCGGCGGCGGCAAGGCGCTGGCGCAGTTCGTCGGCGGCCGGCATGGCGGGTTCGGGCTGGCTCATTGCTGGTTGGGTCCGCGGCAGGTCATCGGCAGGTAACGGTTCGGCAGTTCGGAGCTGCAATGCCAGGTTGGCGTGAGGCCGCCATCCTTGTCCATCGTCAGCCAGACGCGCTTGCCGTCGAGCATGGACTGACCCGCTGCGCGCAGGGTCAGTTCCAGCGCGCAGCGGCCGCTGCCCTTCATCCTGCCGGCCTGGATGGACTGCAGTTGCCCGCTGGCGTAGCTGTCGGCATCGCGGATGCCGGCCTCGCCGTTGCGGGGGCATTGACCGCTGGCCTTCCAGGCCTGTTCGACCTGCGCTTTCAGCGGCCCGGCCTGCATGATCGCGGCACCGATCTGTGCGCGCTCCACGTAGCTCTGGTAGGCGGGAATGGCGATGGCCGCGAGTATCGCGATCACCGGGACGACCAGGAACGCACCGACCAGCATGGCGATGAGGCAGCCGGAGGTCTGCGTGCTCTGCCTTTCCGGATGGTCGGTGAAGGCCCAGCGATCCGTCACCAGGGTGTCCGCCACCATGTCGTGCAGTGCCTGCCTGCGTTCGGTAAAGGCGGCCATCAGGAAGCCGACGTACAAGGTGAGGTAGGACAGCGCCGCGGCGAACCAGCGGCCGACGGCATGCTTCCAGCTGATCCGCCGCCCTTCCAGGTCGGTGACCTTGATGCCCAGCGCGCGCTTGCCCAGCGTGGCCTGGTGCGCGGAGCTCTCCTGCAGCGAGTAGTACAGCAGCGCCACGCCGAAGGCGATCGGGTAGACCAGCAGCACCCAGGCGGCGCGGGCGGGATCGGGCGTGCCGGCATGCTCCAGAGCCGACAGGCCGATCGCCAGGGCAAGCACGAAGATCAGCGCGGCGTCGATCGCGCCGAGGATCAACCCGTCCAGCAGGAAGGCCGCCAAGCGGCGCACGAAGCCGGCATAGACCACCGGATTCGATGCCGACACGAGCGCCGGTGCGGTGCGAAACGGTGGTGGCGGAACCGGCGGCGGCGCGGTGGCCTGGTCCAGTTCCGCGGCCAGCGTGGACAGCGGTTGCCATTGCGCCAGCCCGTCGCGCCAGACCAGGGTTTCCGGCGGCAGTCGTTCGCGTTCCAGCACGCGCAGGAATTCCTCGCGCGACAGCGGCCCTTGCTGCCTGCCGTCCCGGTCCGCGTAGTACCACGTCGTTTCCGTATTCATGCGCTGCTCCCCTGTTCCCTTCGTGCAGAGTAGCGGCAGCCTGCGCGCACTGTCATCGGCGCGGCGGGGGTTACGGCACGGCCACACCCGCCGCACGCAGCAGCTTTGCCAGCGTGATCAGCGGCAGGCCGACCAGGGCACTGGGGTCCTCGCTGTCGATGCGCTCGAACAGGCTGATGCCAAGGCCTTCGCACTTGAAGCTGCCGGCGCAGTCCAGGGGGCGCTCGCGCGCCACGTAACGCTCGATTTCCGCCGAGCCGAGTGCGCGGAAATGCACCCGGGTGCGGTCGACGTGAAGCTGGTGGTGGCCCATGCGCGTATCGAACAGGCACAGCGCGGTGTGGAAATGCACCGTGCGGCCGGAGCTTGCGGCGAGCTGGGCGCAGGCATTCGCCACGCTGCCGGGCTTGTCCAGGATTTCGCCGTCGAGTTCGGCGACCTGGTCGGAACCGATCACCAGCACATCGTTGAAGTGGCCCGCGGCAGCCGTGGCCTTGGCGACCGCCAGCCGCGCCGCGCGGGCCTCCGGCGCCTCGCCGGGCAGCGCGGTTTCGTCGGTGCCGGGGGCGTGCTGCTCGAAATCGGGGAGCAGCCGGTGCAGCAGTTCGGCGCGGTAGCGCGAGGTCGAGGCCAGTACGATGCGGGGTGGTGCGGCGTTCATTCGGCATCCCGGTGGATGTGTTCGCGCATGGCGCTGTCCAGATCGCGCTGGGCGGCATTCAGCGCGTGCAGCAGCGGCTGCAGGCGGTCGCGGCTGGCACGCATCGTGGCGACTGCCTCGTCGAGTTCGTGCTGGCTGGCGGAGGCCGCATGGTCGCGGATCCAGATGCGCTGCCGCAGCAGGGCCTGCAGGCCGGCATCGACGGCGTGGCGGGCATCCTGTTCGCTGGCAGCGGGCAGGTCGGGGTTGATCGCCATGACCGCGTGCGCCTGCTGCAGTCCGGTGCGACAGCTCTTCAGGTCCGCCTCCAGCCGGTCGGCGAGGTCGAGCAGCTGCTGCAGGCCGGCGGCGCGCCGGTTCTGCCAGCGGCGCGACGTCAGCGCCCAGGCCGCGGCGGCAACCAGCGCCAGCAGTGCCAGCGCACCGAGGGTCAGGGGAAGGTTCACGTGGCAGGGCTCGCATGGTGCGGGCATGCAGTCTGCCGCAAGCAGGACGGATCAGGCAAAATGACCGAAGCGCGCGACGCAAGCGCTTGATTGTCGGTTGACTTCGGTCGTTTGCGAACTTACCAT
>JAJZGE010000317.1 GCA_021798675.1 Pseudomonadota bacterium
CAAGCTGGTGCCGCCGATGCTGGAGAAGGCCGAGGCCGCCGCCCGCGACCGCGCGCAGTCGACCATCGACGACGCCACCGCCGAAGCCGCCGGGGCGCTGGATGCGGAACTGGCGCGCCTGCAGGCGCTACGCGCGGTGAATCCCTCGATCAGCGTCGCGGAAATCGCCACGCTCGCTGCCGAACGTGCCGCCCTGCTCGCCGCCCTGCCGCAATCGCGGCTGCGGCTGGATGCGGTGCGCTTCGTGGTCAGCGCGGACTTCCTCGCGCTGCGCTGATCGCGGTTCCCTGACCCGATCCCGGCACAGGCCGCGATCGGACCGCGTCACGGCATCCTCAAGCCTTCATCGCCCGCGCATGCCAGGCGATGTGCTCGCCGATGAAACTGGCCACGAAGTAGTAGCTGTGGTCGTAGCCCGGGTGCAGGCGCAGGGTCAGCGGATGGTTCGCCCTCGCGCAGGCTTCGCGCAGCAACTCCGGCTTGAGCTGGGTGGCGAGGAATTCGTCGGCCTCGCCCTGGTCCACCAGCAGCGGCAGCCGCTCGCGGGCCGTCCTCAGCAATTCGGTGGCGTCGTGGCACCGCCATGCCGCCCGATCGGGCCCGAGATAGGCCGTGAAGGCCTTTTCGCCCCAGGGCACCTGCGCGGGCGCGACGATGGGCGAAAACGCCGACACGCTGCGGTAGCGCCCCGGATGTGCCAAGGCGATCGTCAAGGCGCCATGGCCGCCCATCGAATGCCCGCTGATGCCACGCGCATCGGTGGCGGGGAAATTCGCCTCGATCAGCGCAGGCAGTTCGTCCACCACGTAGTCGCGCATGCGGTAATGCGCGGCCCAGGGCGGTTCGGTGGCGTTGAGGTAGAAGCCCGCACCCTGGCCCAGGTCATACGCCGGATCGTCCGCCACGCCTTCGCCGCGCGGACTGGTGTCCGGCGCCACCACGATCACCCCGTGTTCGGCCGCATAGCGCTGCGCGCCGGCCTTGGTGATGAAGTTCTGCTCGGTGCAGGTGAGGCCGGACAGCCAGTACAGCACCGGCAGCCGCCCCTGCCGTGCCTGCGGCGGCAGGTAGACGGCGACGTTCGTCGCGCAATCGAGCACGGAGGAGTGGTGCCGGTAGACGTCCTGCCAGCCGCCGAAACAAGCCCGGTGCTCGATGCGCTCCATCGCAGGCCTCAGTAATGGATGACGGTACGGATCGACTTGCCCGCGCGCATCAGCTCGAAGGCTTCGTTGATCCGCTCCAGGCCCATGGTGTGGGTGACGAAGGGCGCCAGCTCGATCTCGCCCTTCATCGCGTCCTCGACCATGCCGGGCAACTGGCTGCGCCCCTTCACGCCGCCGAACGCGGTGCCCATCCACCTGCGACCGGTGACCAGCTGGAACGGGCGGGTGGAAATCTCCTGGCCCGCGCCGGCCACGCCGATGATCACGCTCTGGCCCCAGCCACGATGCGCGCACTCCAGCGCCGCGCGCATCACGTGGACGTTACCGATGCACTCGAAGCTGTGGTCCACGCCCCAGCCGGTCATCTCCACGATCACCTGCTGGATCGGCTTGTCGTGGTCTTTCGGATTGACGCAGTCGGTGGCGCCCATCGCGCGCGCCAGTTCGAACTTGGCCGGGTTGGTGTCGACCGCGATGATGCGGCCCGCCTTCGCCTGGCGCGCGCCCTGCACCACCGCCAGGCCGATGCCGCCGAGACCGAACACTGCCACGCTGTCGCCGGGCTGCACCTTGGCGGTGTTGTGCACCGCGCCGATGCCGGTGGTGACACCGCAGCCGAGCAGGCAGACCTGCTCGTGGTTGGCCTGCGGGTTGATCTTCGCCAGCGACACTTCCGCAACCACGGTGTATTCGCTAAAGGTGGAACAACCCATGTAGTGGTAGAGCGACTGACCGTTGTACGAGAAGCGGCTGGTGCCGTCCGGCATCACGCCCTTGCCCTGGGTGGCGCGCACGGCCACGCACAGGTTGGTCTTGCCGCTCTTGCAGAACAGGCATTCGCCGCACTCGGCTGTGTAGAGCGGAATCACATGGTCGCCCGGCTTCACCGACGTGACGCCCTCGCCCACCTCCACCACCACGCCTGCCCCTTCGTGGCCGAGCACGCAGGGGAACAGTCCCTCCGGATCCTCGCCGGACAGCGTGAACGCATCGGTGTGGCAGACGCCGGTGTGGCTGATCCTCACCAGCACCTCGCCCTTGCGCGGCGGCTCGACGTCGATCTCAACGATCTGCAGTGGTTGGCCGGCGGCGAAGGCGACGGCGGCACGGGATTTCATGGTGCTACTCCTGCACGGAAACGATGGTTCGACAGGCGGACGTGTCGGCCAAGGCGGGACTCACCCCTCGCCCGCAGCGGCGACCAGGCGCATGCGCCGTTCGATGCCGAAGCCGTAATAGGCCACGGTCAGCAGCGCCAGCCAGGCCACGCCCACGTAGATCGCCACGCGGGTATCCGGGCTGTAGGCCAGCATCACCCATACAAAGCCCAGGAAGGCCAGGCACAGCACGCTGGACAGCGGCCATACGCGCAAGCGGAATGCCAGCGGCTTGGCCTGCTGGCGCCGGAAGCGCCAGTGCGCCAGCAGCACCATGCCCCAGGTCCACACCGTGTTGAAGGCGAGGATGGACATCATCATGCCGAAGATCCGCCCCGGCACCAAGTAGTTCATCAGCACGCCGAACAGCAGGAACGCCATGGTCACCAGCACGCCGCGCACCGGCACGCCATGCGCGCTGGTACGCCCCATCGACGCCGGCGCCTGCCCCTTGCTGGCCAGGCTGTGCAGCATGCGGCTGCCGCTGAAGGTGGTGGAATTGAAGCTGGACAGCGCCGCGGTGATCACCACGAAGTTGATCAGACCCGCCGCGCTGGGAATGCCCAGCCGTGCGAAGGTGGTGACGAACGGGCTGCTGTTCGCATCCAACTGGTCCCACGGATAGATCGCCATGATCACGAACAGCGAGCCGATGTAGAAGATCAGGATGCGCCAGATCACCGAGTTGACCGCGCGCGGGATGGTGCGCTCCGGATGCGCTGCCTCGGCCGCGGCCATGCCGATGGTCTCGATGCCGCCAAAGGAGAACACCAGCACCGGCAGCGCCAGCACCATGCCGGTGACGCCATGCGGGAACCAGCCGCCATGCGTCCACAGGTTGGACAGGCCGGTCGGCGTGCCGCCATTGCCCCAGCCCAGCCAGATCATCGCGAAGCCGCCGGCGATCATCGCCACCACGGTGAGCACCTTGATCAGCGAAAACCAGAACTCCAGCTCGCCGTACACCTTCACCGCCAGCAGGTTGAGGCTGCCGATCATCGCCACGCTGGCGAAGGCCCAGATCCACTGCGGCGAATGGGGAAACCACGCCTTCATGTAGATGCCCACCGCCGTGCTCTCGGCGATGCCCACGCCCATCATCAGGATCCAGTAGTTCCAGCTGGTGAGGTAGCCGGCGAACGGCCCGAGGTACTTGTGCGCATAGGAGCCGAAGGACCCGGCCACCGGTTCGTGCGCGGCCATCTCGCCCAGCGCGCGCATGATGATGAAGATCATCGCGCCGCCCAGTACGTAGGCGAACAGCACCGACGGGCCGGCCAGCCTGATCGTGCTGGCGGAGCCGAGGAACAACCCCGCGCCGATGCACATGCCCAGCGCCATGAAGGTGATATGGCGCGGCGTGAGGCGGCGCTGCAGGTCGTGGCTCATAGAGGGTGCTCTGTGGATTCAGCGCAGCGATCGGCGCTTCGGTTTCAGCGGCAGGCGGCCGCGCCAGTACTGGATCATGACATAGCCGCCGACCATGCCGCCGAGGTGCGCGAAATGCGCCACGCCGGCCTGCGTGCCGGTGACGCCCAGCACCAGTTCCACCACCGCGTAGCCGGTTACGAACAGCCAGGCCGGCAGCGGTATCGGCAGGAAGATCAGGAACATCT
>JAJZGE010000318.1 GCA_021798675.1 Pseudomonadota bacterium
CGCATGCCGCCACCTGGCGGCACGCGGCATGGGTCGCCTGCAGCGACGTCCGCCGGGCGCGCTTTCGATGGGAGACGCGCGACACGTGGATGCCACCGCCAAACGCCGCCAGCTGCGCCAGAGTCTGACCGAACGCCGCCGCGCCCTGACCCCGGCCGATCGCATTAACGCGGCCCAGGGCCTGCGCCGCAGCCTGGAGCTGCTGCCCGAGTACCTCACCGACAGCCGCGTCGCCGGCTACTGGGCCAGCCAGGGCGAGCTGCCGCTGAACCTGGTGATGCCGCCACTGGCAGCGCGCGGCCAGCAGTTTCTGCTGCCGCTGATCGGCGCCGATCAGCAGCTGCGCTTTGCCCGCTGGCAGGCCGGCGACGCGGTGCAGCCGAACCGCTATGGCATACCCGAGCCGGTCGCCCCGGCCGAACTGCTGGAACCGTTCCAGCTCGATCTGGTGCTGGTGCCGCTGCTCGGTTTCGACCGCCGCGGCCATCGGCTTGGCTATGGCGGCGGCTATTACGACCGCAGCTTCGCCTTTTTGCGCGAGCAGACGCGCCCGACCGAGCCGCTGCTGGTCGGCATCGGCTACGCGCTGCAGGAGCTGCCGCAGATCTGCGCCGAAGCGTGGGACGTGCCGCTCGACTTCGTCGCCACCGAACGCGAGCTGATCGACTGCCACGCCATCGCCGAGAACCACGCATGAGTTCCGACGCCCGTCGCGCCAACACCCCGCATTACTGGCTGATGAAGTCGGAGCCGGAGACGTTCTCGATCGACGATCTCAAGCGCAGGCGCCGCGAGCCGTGGGACGGCGTGCGCAACTACCAGGCGCGCAACTTCATGCGCGACGACATGCGGCCGGGCGACCGCGTTTTCTTCTACCACTCCAACTGCGCGCTGCCGGGCATTGTCGGCATCGCCGAGGTGGCCACGGACGCTTATCCGGATCCCAGCCAGTTCGACCCGCACAGCCCCTACTTCGACCCCGGCAGCACGCGCGAGCAACCGCGCTGGATGCTGGTCGAGGTGAAGTTCGTGAAGAAACTCAGGCGCACCATCAGCCTCGACGAACTCAAGCGACACGATGCGCTGACCGGCATGCCGCTGCTGCGCAAGGGCAACCGGCTGTCAGTGATGCCGGTGGGCGCGGCCGAATGGAACTACATCCTGCAGCTCGAATAAGTGTGCACTCGCAACCCTCTCCCGGCGATGCCGCCGGCGCGAAGCGAGTGCCAAACCGTTCTCTCCCACGGAATCCACCCATGAGCAGCGCAAACGAGAAACGCCAGGCCGCCGAGGCCGCGATACGCTACGTCGAGAACGGCGCCATCATCGGCGTCGGCACCGGTTCCACCGTGGCGTTCTTCATCGACGCACTGGCCGATCTGCGCGACCGCATCCAGGGCGCCGTGTCCAGCTCGGAGCAGTCCACGGCACAGCTGCGCAAGCTCGGCATTCCCGTGCTCGATCTCAACGCCGCCGGACCGTTGACGATCTACATCGACGGCGCCGACGAATGCGATCCGCACAAGCGCCTGATCAAGGGCGGCGGTGCAGCACTGACGCGCGAGAAGATCATCGCCCAGGCCAGCCAGAAGTTCGTCTGCATCATCGACTCCAGCAAGCGGGTCGACCTGCTCGGCAAGTTCCCGGTGCCGATCGAGGTGATCCCGATGGCGCGCAGCCTGATCGGCCGCGAAATCGTCAAGCGCGGTGGACAGCCGGTGTGGCGCGACGGCGTGGTCACCGACAACGGCAACTGGATCATCGACGTGCATGGCTGGCAGATCACCGACCCGCTCGCACTGGAGGGTGACCTCAACCAGCTCCCCGGCATCGTCACTGTCGGCCTGTTTGCCCGCCGCCCGGCCGACGTGGTGCTGATCGGCGATCGCGAGATGTGATTGCGCTGCTGATGGCCGGAATGGCGAGGCACGGGAAGTGCCGAGTAACGTGGTCCGTCTGCTGTACCCCAGACCAAAACAAAAAGACCCGCCACGAGGGCGGGTCTTTTTGTCTTGGCTGGGAGACTAGGATTCGAACCTAGATAGACAGCGTCAGAGGCTGTCGTCCTACCGTTAGACGATCTCCCAAAAACCGCTGGAACGATGCGCTCTGACTCTTGTGCATCGAACCGTAACGCATGATCTCCGCAGGGGAATCAGCGCTTGGAGAACTGGGTCGCGCGACGTGCCTTGTGCAGACCGACCTTCTTGCGCTCGACCTCGCGGGCGTCGCGGGTCACGAAACCAGCCTTGCGCAGCGGCGACTTCAGGCTTTCATCATACTCGATCAACGCGCGGGCGATGCCCAGACGGATCGCGCCGGCCTGACCGGTGATGCCACCGCCGGCGACCGTAACCATGATATCGAACTTGCTGCTGTTGTCGGTCAGCACCAGCGGCTGACGCACGATCATGCACGAAGTCTCGCGACCGAAAAACTGTTCAAGCGACTTGCCGTTGACCACGATGTCGCCCTTGCCCTTGCGCAGGAACACGCGGGCGGCGGAGGTCTTGCGGCGGCCGGTGCCGTAATTCTGCTGGATCGTCATGGAATTGCCTGATTTATTTAAAAGTGCGGCCACGGATGGCTGCTTTCATGCGCAGCGACTGCGCATCAAATCTCCAGCGCCTGCGGCTGCTGTGCGGTATGCGGATGCTCGGCACCGCCGTAGACCTTGAGCTTGCGATACATCTCGCGACCCAGCGGGTTCTTCGGCAGCATGCCCTTGACGGCGATCTCGATCACGCGCTCCGGGTAGGTCGCCAGCAGATCCTTCAGACTGGTGGTCTTCAGGTTGCCGACGTAACCGGTGAAGCGGTGGTACTTCTTGTCGTCCAGCTTGGCACCGGTGACGTGCACCTTCTGCGCGTTGATCACCACGATATAATCGCCGGTGTCGCAGTGCGGGGTGTATTCCGGCTTGTGCTTGCCGCGCAGGCGACGTGCAATTTCGGTCGACAGGCGACCGAGCGTCTTGTCCGTGGCATCCACCACAAACCAGTCGCGCTTGACGTTGTCGGCATTGGCGCTGAACGTTTTCATTTCAAAATACCTGGTAATCCGCCGGCAGGCGGTACGCGTCATCGGTGGATCAAGGGCGCGAGATGATAGCGGAGCCGTCAATCATGGCGCAAGCCCATCGGCCGGCGGGCTGTGAGCTGGCAATGATAGCATGACCGGCATGCCGCTTGAAAAGTCCCCTACCGGCGCCGCCCATGGCCGCCTCGTCGAGCTGGCCGATCAGTGTGTGCAGTGCGGCCTGTGCCTGCCGGTATGCCCGACCTATGCGCTGGACCGGAATGAAGCGGAATCGCCGCGCGGCCGCATTGCCCTGGCCGCCGCGCTGGCGCGCGGGCAGGTCGATCCCGGCGCCGGGCTGCGCGAACACCTGGATCACTGCCTCGGTTGCCTGAACTGCGAAAAAGCCTGCCCGGCCAATGTGCAGTACGGCGAGCTGCTGATCGCGACCCGCGCCATGCTCGGGCCGGCGCCGCAGCGGCCACGCCGGCTGCTGCAGCTGCTGCGGCGCCCCGGGCTGATGCGAGGGCTGCGTCGGGTCGGTGGCTGGCTCGGCATGCCGCGCTGGAAAAACCGGCTGGCACGACGGCTACCACTGGGCTCGGCGTGGCGTGCCGCCCTGCTGATGATGCCGGCCGGCGCCCCGGCTGCTCGGGTCAAGGCAATCAGCAGGCTGCGCGAACAGCCGCGGCTGGCGCTGTTTCCCGGCTGCGTGGCCAGCGTCGAGGATGCGCTGGCGCAACAGGCGGCGATCAGCCTGCTGCAGGCGGCGGGTTTTGCTGTCAGCGTGCTGCCCGCGTTTTGCTGTGGCGCGATGGAGCTGCACGGCGGCGAAACCGATGCCGCCGAGCAGGCCGCGCAGCGGGTGCGCGCGGCCTGGACGGCCAGCGGCGCGAGCCAGCTGCTGTCG
>JAJZGE010000319.1 GCA_021798675.1 Pseudomonadota bacterium
AGAAGCAGCCGCCAGCTGGATGATCCGCCGGCGCGGCATCCATCGCGCCGGCTTCGCCCAGGACGAGAGCCTGTACGCGCTCGCCAACGGTTCGCTGGGCGTGCGCGGCGGCCTGGAGGAGGACGACAGCCCCAGCCAGGGCTGCTTCCTCGCCGGCGTGTGGGAACGCTCGCCGATCGCCTACCACGAGCGCTTTGCCGGCTACGCCCGGCACACCGACACGCGCGTGCCGGTAGCCGACGCCAGCCGCATCCGGTTGCGGCTCAGTGGCCCCGCCGTGCGACTGGACGAGGGCGAGTGGCTGTCGCTGGAACGCACGCTGGACCTGCGCGACGGCTGCTACCGCCGTACGCTGCGCTGGCGCGCACCGGGCGGCGGCACGCTGGAAATCGTCGCCGAACGACTGGTGCCGCTGGATCGCGACGGCGTGCTGGCGATCCGCTACCGGGTGCGCTCGATCGACTATCGCGGCCCGATCGTGCTCGAGTCCGCCATCGACACCACGCGTGCCGCGGTGGCCCAGGGCGACGATCCGCGCATCGGCGCGCACCTGAGCGGCGGCCTGCAGTGGCACGCCGCCCACGCCGACGCCGAGATCGCCTGGGTGGCCCAGCACACCACGCACAGCGGGATCCGGCTGGCGTGTGCGCAGGCGCACCAGCTTGCCGCCGGCCCGCTGGCCTTCCATGACGCCGCACGCACCGCGCATGGCGTGGCACAGGCTTTCGCCGGCGAACTCGTACCCGGCGCCGAAGTGGCGCTGGACAAGTTCGCGGCCTGGGCCTGGTCGCAGCCGGGCGCCGACGCCAGCGTCGATCCTTCCCTGCTGGCCAGCGCGAGGAACGCGCTGGCCTCGGCCGGCCACGCAGGCTTCCCCTCCCTGCGGGCCGGCCAGGCAGGGCAACTCGCCGCACTCTGGCGCGCGGCCGACCTGGCCATCGACGGCACGCCGGAAGTGGCGCAGGCGCTGCGCTTCAACCTGTTCCAGGTATTCCAGTCCTGCAGCCGCGACGACCGCGGCAGCGTGGCCGCCAAGGGACTGACCGGCGAAGGCTACGAAGGCCACTGCTTCTGGGACGCCGAAGTCTTCATGCTGCCGGTGCTGGCGCTGTCGGCGCCGGAGCTGGCGCGGCACATGCTGGCCTGGCGCTACGCCACGCTGGATCGCGCCCGCGTCCACGCCCGCGAACTGAACCATGCGCGCGGCGCGCTGTACCCGTGGCGCACCATCGCCGGCGACGAATGCTCGGCCTACTTCCCGGGCGGTTCGGCGCAGTACCACATCAATGCCGATATCGCCTGGGCGATCCGGCTCTACGTGGACGCCAGCGGCGACGACGCGTTCATGCGCGACATGGGCGCGGAAATGCTCTGCGAAACCGCGCGTATCTGGCTCGATATCGGCCACTACAACCCGCGCCGCGGCGATGCCTTCTGCATCCACGAGGTGACCGGGCCGGACGAATACTCCGCCCTGGTCGACAACAACCACTACACCAACCGCATGGCGCAGCGGCACCTGCGCGACGCGGCCGCCACCATGGAATGGCTGGCAGCTGCGCATCCCGCCGCGCACGCCACGCTGGCCCGGCGCATCGGCCTGGCCGCCGACGAAGCCGCGCAATGGCGCCGCGCCGCCGACGCCATGTACCTGCCGGTGGACGGCGCGCTGGGCATCTTCCCGCAGGACGACGGCTTCCTCGACAAGCCGAAGCTGACGCCGGAGCAGATGCGCGACCCCGCGCTGCGCCCGCTGCTGCTGCACTGGCATCCGCTGACCATCTACCGCCACCAGGTCTGCAAGCAGGCCGACACCCTGCTGGCGCTGGTGCTGGCCGGCGAAGGCGTGGATGCCGCGGCCAAGCGCCGCAACTTCGACTATTACGAAGGCGTCACGGTGCACGACTCCACGCTGTCGGCCTCCACCTTCGCAGTGCTTGCCGCGGAAACCGGCCGCACAGCGGATGCCTACCGCTATTTCCTGGACACGTTGCGCGTGGATCTTGACGATTCGCACGGCAACGCCGGCCATGGCCTGCACATGGCGGCGATGGCCGGCAGCTGGTTGGCACTCGTGTGGGGCTATGGCGGCCTGCGGGTACAGGGCGGCCAGCCGGCGCTGGCGCCGCAATTGCCGCAGGCCTGGCGCAGTTACCGCTTCGGCCTGCGCTGGCGCGGCGCACACCTGCGCGTGGAGGTGGACACGGGCGGCGTGCGCTACACGCTGAGCGACGGCGAGGCGCTGGAATTCCTGCATCGCGGGCAGCCCCTGCGCCTGGGCCAGGGCGAGTCGGTGCGCCTGCCGCATCCCGGCGCACTGCCGTCGGCGCCGAAGGGCGTGATCTTCGATCTCGATGGCGTGCTGGCCGACACCGCCGTACTGCACCGCGCGGCGTGGCAGCAGTTGGCCGCCGAGATCGACGCACCGTTCGACGAAGCGATCGCCGAGCGCATGAAGGGCGTGGACCGCATGGGCTCGCTGGAGATCCTGCTGGACCGTGCGCCCCGCCGCTACAGCGCCGAAGAGAAGGCCGAGCTGGCCGAACGCAAAAACGCCCGCTACGTCGAATCGATCGCCCGCCTCGGGCCGCACGACCTGTTGCCCGGCGCGCGCGCCGCGGTGGAATCGGTGCGCGCCGCCGGCCTCCGGACCGCGCTGGCCTCGGCCAGCCGAAATGCGCCCCAGCTGATCGAACGGCTGGGCATCGCCGGCCTGTTCGACTACGTGGTCGACGCCAGCCGCATCGCGCGCTCCAAGCCCGACCCGGAAATCTTCCTCGCCGCGGCCGCCGGCCTCGGCCTCGCGCCGGCGGACTGCCTCGGCGTGGAAGACGCCGCCGCCGGCGTTACCAGCATCCACGCCGCCGGGATGGCGGCGATAGGCATCGGCGAGGCGGATGCCCTGGCCGAAGCCGACCTGTTGTTGCCGAACATCGCCGCGTTCGACATCGACCGGATCAGAACGACAAGCGGCCCATCGGCCCGGCCTTGTGCCGACGCCGCATTACCTTGAAATCCGAACTGATGGGGAGTCAGAACATGAGTGCACGCATACTTACAAGCTTGACCTTGTCCACCGCGATCGCCGCCGCCCTGGCGTCCGGCGCCGCCTTTGCGCAGGACGGCGGCCAGGCCGCCCACGGCGCGCATGCCGCCATCAACGCCACGCAGAAGGCGGAGAGCAGCACCAAGAACGGCAAGGCCGTGCAATCGCTGGAGCAGGTCGTGGTGACCGGTTCGGCCAGCAGCACCGGCGTACGCAAGATCGACGCCAGCTACTCGATCACCACCGCCACCGACGCACAGATCCAGCAGGCCAACCCGCGCAGCGCCGCCGACCTGCTGAAGCTCTCGCCCGGCGTGTGGCCCGAGTCCACCGGTGGCGAAACCGGCGCCAACATCGAAATCGCCGGCTTCCCGGGCGGCGGCGACGCGCCGTTCTACACCAACCAGATCATGGGCACGCCGCTGTACGGCATGCCGTCGCTGTCGTTCTTCGAGCAGAGCTCGATGTTCCGCCTCGACGACACCATCGACCACGTGGAACTGCTGCAGGGCGGCCCGTCGGTGGTGTTCGGCGACGGCCAGATCGGCCTCACCTCCAACTACATCCTCAAGCAGGGTACCGACACGCCGTCCGGCGACATCGGCGTCACCTACGGCACCGGCAACCTGCGCCGCGTCGACGGCTTCTACGGCTTCCCGATCGGCCAGAACGGCTGGTACGGCAGCGTGGGCGGCTTCTATCGCGATTCCGACGGCGTGCGCAAACCGCAGTACCCGGCCGACAAGGGCGGCCAGCTCACCGCCACGCTGACCAAGGACTGGGATGCCGGCTCGCTGGTGTTCTGGGCACGCGGCCTCGACGACAAGAACCAGTTCATCACCCCGGTCCCGCTGATCCAGACCGGCCCGGGCACTTTCTCC
>JAJZGE010000320.1 GCA_021798675.1 Pseudomonadota bacterium
GGCGGCATTGGCCGCCTTGACGCTGCCGCCGTAAAGCAGCCGAGTCAGACGGGCAATCATAGCATCTTCCTTTTGCAGTTGGCTACGGATGAACGCATGCATCTGCTGCGCCTGTTCCGGCGTGGCCGTGTGGCCAGTGCCGATGGCCCACACCGGCTCATAGGAGATCACCGCGGTGTCAAAGGATCCGATGCCGCACGTGTCGAGCACCGCCTGCAGCTGGCGGGCAACCACGGTTTCGGTCTCGCCAGCCTGGCGCTGCGCCAGCGTTTCGCCCACGCAGAGAATGGGGGTGAGGCCTGCAGCACGGGCCGCGGCGAACTTGCGCGCGACCAGCACGTCGCTTTCGCCATGGTACTGGCGACGCTCGGAGTGCCCGACCAGCACCCATTGCGCGCCGCAGTCGGCCAGCATCGCGGCAGAGACCTCGCCGGTATACGCCCCCTGCCCTTCGTGTTCGCTAAGATCCTGCGCACCCACCCCGATACCGGCCTCGGCGCAGGCCGTGGCGACATCGACCAGGTAGGGAAACGGCGGGCAGATCACCACGTCGATACCGTCGGTATCGGCCGCGGCGATCTCGCCGCACAGGGCGCTGGCCATCGAACGACTGCCATGCATCTTCCAGTTGGCGGCAACGAGCTTCTTGCGCATGTCGGGGGCAGTTCCGTTGGATAAACCCGAGATTTTACAGATTGATACGGGACTGGTATTGCTGCGGCGCAACGGCCAAGATGCGGTGCCTTCTTCCAGGAGAGACGCATGACGCCCGCCCGCCCGCTCAGCCTCGTTACCGGCGCTTCGGCCGGCATCGGCGCCGCTTTCGCCCGCGCGCTCGCCGCGCGTGGCCACGACCTCGTGCTCACCGCGCGGCGCGTCGACCGGCTGGAATCGCTGGCGGCGGAGCTGCGACGGCACCCTGGTTGCAGCATAACCGTGCTGGCAGCCGATCTGGCCGATCCCGCCGCGCCGCGCGTGCTGTGTGAGGAACTGTCACGGCGAGGCCTTGCGGTGGACTGGCTGATCAACAACGCCGGCTATGGCGTGCCCGGCACGTTCGTGGGGAACGATTGGCACACGCATGCGGACTTCCTGCAGGTGCTGCTGACCGCGCCGCTGGAGCTGGCGTGGCGCCTGCTGCCCGGCATGCGCGAACGCCGCTACGGCCGCATCGTCAACGTGGCTTCGCTGGCCGGGCACGTGCCCGGCACGGCGGGGCACACGCTGTATGCGCCGGACAAGGCGTTCCTGGTCAAGTTTTCGCAGGGGCTTGCGCTGGAGAACCGCGACCACGACGTGCACGTCTGCGCGCTTTGCCCCGGCTTCACCTATTCGGAATTCCACGATGTCACCGGCACGCGTGCCTTGATGGACAAGATGCCGGGCTTCATGTGGCAGAGCGCCGACGAAGTGGTGAAAGAGGGCATCGCCGCGGTCGAGCGTGGCGACGCGGTACATGTCACCGGACGCGTCAACCGCTTCATCAAGAGCATGTTCAAGCTGATGCCGGACAAGCTCGCGTTACGCCTTTCAGCGCGCCAGGCACGCCGCTATCGGCGCTCGGACGAAACCTGAAGACCCGCCCGTCGACGTGTCGGCGGACGGGCACCTTCCCTTCAGATCAGCTTGATCTCGCGCAAGCGCTGCAGCAGGTATTCGTGCGAGGTGATGCTGGTGTCGTAGCGCTTCGGGTTGTCCGGCGTCACGCATTGCGGCAGCGGATCGAGCACCACGTCCGGGTTGGGATGCAGGAAATACGGCACCGAGTAGCGTGGCTTGCGCGCATTGGCGTTCTGCGGATTCACCACGCGGTGCGTGGTGGACGGGTACACGTGATTGCTCAGGCGCTGCAGCATGTCGCCGATGTTCACCACGATGGCGTCGCCTTCGGTGGTGATCGGCAGCCACTTGCCCTCGCGGGTGAGTACTTCCAGTCCCTCGGCGCTGGCGCCGACCAGCAGGGTGATGAAGTTGATGTCCTCGTGCGCGCCGGCGCGTACGTTGGGCACGTTGTCGTCGGTGATCGGCGGATAGTGGATCGGGCGCAGGATGGAGTTGCCCTGGTCGGTCTTGTCCCCGAAATAGTTCTCCGGCAGGCCGATGTGCAGGGCCAGCGCGCGCAGCACACGGGTGCCGAGCTGGTCCAGCGCCTCGAACAGGCCGTAGCCGTACTCGTGGAATTCCGGCACTTCGGCCGGCCATAGGTTGGGCGCCATCAGGTCGGCGAACCTCGAGTCGCGCGGAATCTCGCGACCCACATGCCAGAACTCCTTGAGGTCGGCGTACTGGCTGTCCTTGGCGGTCTCCACCTTGAACGGCGTGTAGCCGCGCGCACCGCCGCTGCCCGGCACGTGGTACTTCATCTTGGTTTCGGTGGGCAACGCGAAGAAGCGCTGGAAGGCATCGTACGCGCCGTCGACCAGCGCGCGCGGAATGCCGTGGCCGCTGATGCAGCAGAAACCGAATTCGCGGTAGGCCGCGCCAAGCTCGGCGACGAAGGCCTCGCGCTCGGTGTCGTAACGGCGGATGTCGAGGGTGGGAACGTTCTGCATGGTCGTGTCCGGTCAGGGCTGCGGTCGAATGGGTGACACGCCACCGCAGGGGCGTTTCACGTCGGGCCATTCCCTGGCGACCGGTTCCTCTCACCTGTGGCCGGCACGAGCCGGCTGGTTCACGAGCGTTCTGCGGACGATTTTACGGTGTCGGCCAGGCGTTGCGCCAACTTCTGCACTTCGGCTGCGTCATCGCCTTCCACGGTGACGCGTACCAACGGCTCGGTACCGGACGCGCGTAGCACCACGCGGCCTCGGCCCAGCAAAGTGCGTTCGGTATCCGCCAGCGCCTGCTGCACCGAAGCGCTGTCCAGCGCCTCGCGCGCGCCTTCGGCGCGCACGTTGATCATCACCTGCGGCAGCTTGTGCAGCCCTTGGCGAGCCACGGCGAAATCCTTGCCGGCCAATGCCTCCAGCACGGCCAGTGCGGAGACGATGCCATCGCCGGTGGTGGCGCGGTCCAGGCAGAGGATGTGGCCGGAAGTCTCGCCACCCAGCACGCCACCGTGTTGCTTGAGCTGCTGCAGCACGTAGCGGTCGCCCACATTGGCACGCACCAGCGGCACGCCCAGCTTGTCCAGCGCGAGCTGCAGGCCGTAGTTGCTCATCAGCGTGCCGACCACCGGGCCATGCAGCTGGCCGCGCGCGTGCCAGGCATGCGCGATGACGTACAGCAGGTCGTCGCCGTCGGCCAGCACGCCGTGGCGGTCCACCATCTGCACGCGGTCGCCATCGCCGTCGAAGGCGATGCCCAGGTCCGCGCCCAGCTCCTGCACCGCGCGCTGTAGCGCCTGCGGGTGGGTGGACCCGACGTCGCGGTTGATGTTGAAGCCGTCGGGCTTGTCGCCGAACGATGTCACCTCGGCACCCAGCTCGGTGAATACCTTGGGCGCGACCTGGTAGGTGGCGCCGTGGGCGCAATCCAGCACGACCTTCAGGCCGTGCAAGCTGAAATCCTCGGCCACCGTGCTCTTGCAGAATTCGACGTAGCGCGTGGCCGCGTCGTCGATGCGGCGCGCCTTGCCCAGTTGCTCGGAAGGCACCGTCACGAAGGGCGCGTCGATTTCCGCCTCGATGGCCTCCTCCATGGCATCGCTGAGTTTCTCGCCGTGCGCGGAGAAGAACTTGATGCCGTTGTCGTAGTGCGGGTTGTGCGAGGCGCTGATCACGATGCCGGCTTCGGCGCGCAGCGAGCGCGTGAGGTAGGCCACCGCCGGCGTCGGCATTGGCCCGAGCATGCGCACGTCGACGCCGGCGGAAACCAGGCCAGCCTCCAGCGCGGCCTCGAACATGTAGCCGGACACACGGGTGTCCTTGCCGATCAGCACGGTGCGCCGGGCGCCGCCCTGCCGATTGAGTACCGCGCCCAGCGCG
>JAJZGE010000321.1 GCA_021798675.1 Pseudomonadota bacterium
GAAACTGCGCGACTGGTGCTCGCGGCACTTCCTCAGCTTCATGCGCATGCGCGAGTGGCGCGAGCTGCACCGGCAGCTGTTGCTGGTGGTGCAGGAGCTGGGATGGAAGATGTCGTCTTCCTCTCCTGCAACGATTTCTCCCTCTCCCCTCCGGGGCGGCCATGCCGTGTCTCCCTCCCCCCTCCGGGGAGAGGGTCGGGGTGAGGGGTCAAGCTCGCGGGGCGCTGGCAGGAACAAGCGCGCTTCGCACGAGCGTTCCCGCGAGCACCCGCCCCTCACCTCAATCCGCTCCCCGCAGGGGAGAGGAGGCGAAGGCAAGGAGCGCGTCACCAATGAAGAGGCTGCGGCGTCCCGCCTCTTCGAGACGGTCCACCGCAGCCTCCTGGCGGGACTGCCCACGCAAGTGGGCCGCAAGGACGAGCGCGGCATTTTCCAGGGCACGCGCGAGCGCAAGTTCCAGGTATTCCCCGGCTCCGCGCTGGCGAAGGTGGCGCCGAACTGGGTGTTCGCCGCGCAGATCCTCGACGTGGGCGGCAAGGTGTGGGCGATGATGTGCGCGCGTATCGAACCGGCCTGGATCGAACAGCAGGCTGCGCACCTGCTGAAGTCGTCCTGCCGCGACGCGCACTGGTCGCGCAAGCGCGGCTGCGTGGTGGCCTACGAACAGGTGAGCCTGTTCGGCTTGAACCTGGTCGAGCGCCGCGCGGTCACGTTCGAGAAACAGGACCCCGCCCTCGCACACGCCATCTTCTTGCGCGAGGCACTGGCGCGCGGCGACATCGAGGCAAAAGCCGATTTCGTGCGCGCCAACCAGCGCGTGCTGGAGGACGCGCAGGGCATCGAGGCGAAGCAGCGCCGCGAAGGGTTGATCCGCCACGAGGACGAGCTGGTCGAGTTCTTCCGCGGCAAGCTGCCGCAAGACATCGCTTCCAGCCGCGCACTGGATGCGTGGTACCGCCACGCCCGCCCCGCCGAGCAGGCCGCGCTGCGCTGGTCGCTGGACGACGTGATGGTGGGCGGCGCGGGGCTGGACCCAAAGGCGTTTCCCGCGGCGCTGGAGATCGCCCCGAAGGATGGCCCCGCGCAGCGTTACCGCCTCGAATACCGTTTCGTCCCTGGCGACGAGGCCGATGGCGTCACCCTGCACCTGCCGCTGGCGATGTTGAATGCCCTGCCCGCCGCGCGCTGCGAATGGCTGGTGCCCGGCCTGCTCGCGGACAAGGCGGCGGAGCTGATCCGCGGCCTGCCCAAGGCGCTGCGCCGCAACTTCGTACCTGCGCCGGATTTCGCGCGCGCCTTCGCCGAGGCCGAGGCGCCGCGCGACGAGCCGTTGGCCAAGGCGCTCGCCGGCTTCCTTCAGCGCACCACCGGCGTCGCCATCGACGCTGGCGAATTCGCCGCCGGCGAACTCGCGCCGCATTACCTGATGCGCTTTCGCGTGCACGACGACAGTGGCCGTACGCTGGCCACCGGCCGCGACCTCGCCGCTTTGCGCGCCGAGTGGGAGAGCCGCGCACGCGAAGCGTTCTCCAGGAAGACCGACGTGGAGCTCACCCGCGAGGACGTCGTTGCCTGGGACTTCGAGGAGATCCCGCGCGAGGTGCGCTCCAGCGGCGGGCTGCTCGCCTTTCCCGCGCTGGTCGACCTCGGCGATGCGGTGGCGCTGCGCGTGTTCGAGCGCCGCGACGAAGCCGCCGAAGCGCACGTGGGCGGCGTGTTGCGCCTGCTGCGCAACGCGCTGGCCAGCGACCTCAAGCAGGCACGCCGACGCCTGCCCATCGCCAACCCGCTGGCGCTGAAATACGCGCCGCTGGGCGGCGTGGACGGGCTACGCGAGGACCTGGTCGAGGGCGGCTTTGCCGACCTCGTCGCGCGGCTGGATCTCGACGCGCGCAGCGCCGCCGCCTTCGAGGCGCTGCGCACGCGGGCCGCCCGCGAGCTGTTCGGCTGCGCGGTCGAACGGTTGAAGCTCGCCGAGCCCGCCATCGAGGCGCAGGCCGAGCTCAAGCCATGGATGCAACCGCCGCTGCTCGGCTTCGCCCGCGCCAGCTACGACGACCTGCGCGAGCAGTTGGACGCCCTGCTCGCGCCCGGCTTCCTGCGCGACCTGCCGCTGGCGCGGCTTGGGCACTACCCGCGCTACCTCAAGGCTATGCGCCTGCGCGGCGAGCGTCTGCGGCAGGATCCGGCCAAGGATCAGCAGCGTATGCTGCAGGTGCTGCCCTACTGGCGCGAATACCTCAGGCACCGCGCCGCCGGCGATACGAACCTCGACGAACTGCGCTGGCTGATCGAGGAATGGCGCGTGTCGCTGTTCGCGCAGGAACTGAAGACCGCCGAGCCGGTGTCGGCGAAGCGCCTCGCGAAAGCGCTGGAGTCGCTGGCTTCAGCGTGACTTCCGGCATCATGCCTAGAATGGGCGATCCCACCCCGTTCCCGCGATGACCCGACCCGCCTCCAAGCCTCAACTCCAAGCCTGGCGTGACCGTGCCGGCGTGCTGCCGTCTGCGCTGGCCGCGGCGCTGGAGGCCTGCCTGGCGCGACCGGTCGACCAGGCCGAATGCGCCGACGTGCTCGAACTGCTGGCGATGATGGGCTGCGACGCGCCCACCCAGGCGGCGGCGTTGTGGTTCGCCCTGTCGCGCGTGGACGCCACGCTGTGGCAAGCCGAGGCGCCGCGCCTGCCGGGCGACGTGCGCCGGCTGGTGGAAGGCCAGCAGGCGGCCGAACAGGTCTGGGCGCTGCACGCGCAGCGCACGCAGGACGGCGGTTCCGAGGGCCTGCGCCGGCTGCTGCTGGCGATCATCCGCGACCTGCGCGTGGTGTTCGTGCTGCTGGCGCGGCAGCTCGCGCGCCTGCGCGCGGCGGCGGCCCTGCCCGAGGCCGAACGCACCGAACTGGCCCGGCTCACCCGCGACATCCACGCGCCGCTGGCCAACCGCCTCGGCATCTGGCAATTGAAGTGGGAGCTGGAGGACCTCGCCTTCCGCTACCTGCAGCCGGACACCTACAAGCGCATCGCCAAGCTGCTGGACGAGCGCCGCGCCGACCGCGAGGCCTTCATCCGCGAATCGCTGGACGAGCTGGGCCGCGCGCTGGCCGCCGCCGGCATCCGTGCCGAGCTGGCCGGGCGACCCAAGCACATCTATTCCATCTGGAAGAAGATGCAGCGCAAGGGCCTCGAATTCGAGGAGCTGTACGACATCCGCGCGGTGCGCGTGCTGGTGGACACGGTGGCCGACTGCTACGCCGCGCTGGGCGTGGTGCACACGCTGTGGCCGCACCTGCCGCGCGAGTTCGACGACTACCTCGCGCGCCCCAAGGGCAACGGCTACCGCTCGCTGCACACCGCGGTGGTCGGCCCGCGCGACCGCACGCTGGAAGTGCAGATCCGCACCCACGACATGCACCGCGCCAACGAGTTGGGCGTGGCTGCGCACTGGCGCTACAAGGAAGGCGGCGGCGCCGACGCCGAGTTCGAGGCCAAGATCGCCTGGATGCGCAAGCTGCTGGAAACGCGCAGCGAGGACGAAGGCACGTTGGCCGCCGACCTGCGCACCGAGCTGATGGAGGACCGCGTCTATCTGCTCACCCCGCGCGGCGAAGTGGTGGACCTGCCGCACGGCGGCACCGTGCTCGACTTTGCCTACCACGTGCATACCGAAGTCGGCCACCGTTGCCGCGGCGCCAAGGTCAACGGCCGCATCGTGCCGCTCACCTTCCAGCCGCAGAGCGGCGATCGCGTGGAGATCCTCACCGCCAAGCAGGCCGAGCCCAGCCGCGACTGGCTGTCGCCGCACCACGGCTACCTCAACAGCTCGCGGGCGCGCGACAAGGTGCGCGCGTGGTTTCGCCGGCTGGCGCACGATGCCAACCTCGCGGTGGGCCGGGCGATGTTCGAGCGCGAGCTGAAGCGCCTCGCGCT
>JAJZGE010000322.1 GCA_021798675.1 Pseudomonadota bacterium
GTGCTGTCCGGCCCCTTGGTCACCTCGATCTGCTCGATGTCGAACACGTCGCGCGAGATCGTGCCGAGATCGCGCACGCCATCCACGAAGATGCTGCCGGAGGTATCGAAACCGCGCATGAAAATGGCGTCGCCGGTGCTGGTCGAGCCGTTCTCGCCGGCGAAGAAGGTACCGACACCGGGCGTGTTGCGCAGCGCTTCGGTGAGGGTGGTGGCGCCCTGCTCGTGGATCAGCTCCTTGCTGATGACGACGATGGTCTGCGGCGTGTCCAGCAGCGGCTGGGTGAACTTCGGCGAGGAGGCTTGATCGACCTTGTACGGCACGACGGTGCCCTCCACGGTGACGCCCTGCAGGCGCCTGGCGGTAGCGACCTGAGCATCGGTAACGGGCGATGCGGCATCGGTCGCCATGGCCGGCAGCGCCAGCGCGAGGCTGGCGGTGAGCGTGGCGGCGGTGAGCGAAGGGGCGGCGCCGCGGCGCACCACGGGGTGCTTGCGGTTCTTGACGAAGTCCATCGGCGAAAGGCTCCAGGGTGGTTCGGAACGGGACGCAGGGAGGGGTGGCCGGCGCATGACGCGACGGCGTGACGGCTCCGATGCGGATTGCCAAAAGGCTAATTCAAACGAGAATGATTCGCAATACAGTAATGGCGTGCGACGACGACATCGTCCACGTGCACGACTCGGCAACGGCGCTTGGTGGCGTTAGGCTTGAACGGATATCGACACGAGGAGAGCGGGCAATGCGAATTCTGGTCGTGGGCGCCGGCGCCACCGGCGGCTATTTCGGTGGCCGCCTGCTGCAGGCCGGGCGCGATGTCACCTTCCTGGTGCGCGAACGGCGTGCGGCGCTGCTGGCGCAGCATGGACTGCGCATCCGCAGCGCACTGGGCGACGCTGACATCGCCGCGCTACCCACGGTGACCGTGGCCACGCTGCGCGAGTCGTTCGATTTGGTGCTGTTGAGCTGCAAGGCCTGGGACCTGCCGCAGGCGATCGAGGACATCACGCCTGCGCTGGGCGAGCACGGCGCGGTGCTGCCCATCCTCAACGGCTTGCGCCAGCTCGACCTGCTCGACGCGCGCTTCGGCGCCGGGCGGGTGCTCGGCGGGCAGTGCGTGATTGCCGCCACGCTGGACGCCGATGGCGCGGTGCGCCATCTCAACCGGTCACATAGCCTCAGCTTCGGCGAGCGCGACGGCAGCGATTCGGAGCGTGTGCGGCGCATCGCGCAGGCGATGACCGGCGCGAACTTCGAGCCACGGGCCAGCAGCACCATCGTGCAGGACATGTGGGACAAGTGGGTGTTCCTCGCCAGCCTGGCTGGCATCACCTGCCTGATGCGCGCCCCGGTGGGCGATATCGTGGCCGCGCCCGGCGGCCGCGAGGCGACGCTGGCCCTGCTCGACGACTGCCGCCGCGTCGCCGCCGCTTGCGGCCACGAGCCGCATCCGTCGGTGCTGCAACGCGCCCGCGAGGTACTCACCGAAGCCGGGTCCACGCTCAGCGCTTCGATGATGCGGGACCTTGAGCACGGCGGGCGCATCGAGGCCGACCACGTGATCGGCGACCTGCTGGCGCGCGGGGAGGCGCAGGGGATGGAGATGCCGCTGCTGCGGCTGGCACATGCCCACCTGAAGGCCTACGAGGCGCGTCGCGCGAACAGGTGATGGCACAAACGTCCTGCCCGGCCCACTCTTCGGCGCCGTGGCGCGCCCTGACCCTGGGTCGTGCCGGTGGCGGCCAAAGATAGCCTGGGGCGATTTTTGACATCGCGCCGGCGATGGCCCGCAGGGCGGCGGCAGAGATGACGGACACAAAAAAACGCCGCGCTTGCGCGCGGCGTCGAGGAGGCTGCGTGCCGCGGCGGCGTTCGCCGCGGCACGCAGTGGCTTACCAGATCTTCACCTGCTTGTCGCCCGAGCGCACCATTGCATCGCCCGGCTTGCACTGGAAGGCCTTGGCGAACGCGCTCATGTCGGACGGCGCGGCGATGGCGCGGATCGCGATCGGCGAGTGCGGATCGGTGTTGAGGCTCAGCTCGGCCGCCTTCTCACGCACGCTGCCACGCCACACGCGCGCCCAGTTGAGGAAGAAGCGCTGATCCTCGGTGTAGCCGTCGATCTTCGCGTCGGCTTCCTTGGGATCGGCCTTGAGCGCGGTCTGCAACGCGTCGTAGGCGATGTTGAGGCCACCCAGGTCGGCGATGTTCTCGCCCAGGGTCAGCTTGCCGTTGACGTGCAGGTTCGGCTTGCCCTTGATCGGCGAATAGCCGTCGAACTGTTCGACCAGCGCCTTGGTGCGTTCGTCGAACTGCTTCTTGTCCTGCGGCGTCCACCAGTTGGCGCGGTTGCCGTCGCCGTCGAACTGGCTGCCCTGGTCGTCGAAGCCGTGGCTGGACTCGTGGCCGATCACCGCGCCGATGCCGCCGTAGTTGATCGCGTCGTCGCCGTTTGCATAGAAGAACGGCGGCTGCAGGATCGCGGCCGGGAAGTTGATCGTGTTGGTGCTGGGGTCGTAGTAGGCGTTGACCGTCTGCGGGGTCATGCCCCATTCCTTGCGGTCGGTCTTCTTGCCGATGTGCGACAGGTCGTACTGGTAGTTGTACTTCTGCGCGGCCTGCAGGTTGGCATACCAGTTGTCCGGGCTGATGGTCAGGCCCGACCAGTCGCGCCACTCGCCCTTGTCGGGATAGCCGATCTTGGGCAGGAACTTGTTCCACTTGTCGATGGCCTTGGCCTTGGTGGCGTCGCTCATCCAGGCCAGGTGCTCGATACGGTTCTTCAGCGCATCGCGCACGTTGGTGACCAGTTGCTCGGCGCGCTGCTTGGCCTGCGGCGAGAAGTACTTGGCCACGTACAGCTCGCCCAGGCCCATGCCCATCGCGCTGTTGACGCCGGCCAGCACCTGCTTCCAGCGCGCTTTCTGCTCGGGCGTGCCGGTCAGGGTCTTGCCGTAGAAGGCGAAGCGGTTGTCACGGAAGGCCTTGGACAGCGCGTTGGAGGCATCGTCGATGGTGTGGAAGCGCAGGTAGGCCTGCCACTCGGAGGCCGGCGCGGTGGTCAGCAGCTTGTCGAACTCGGCGAAGAACTTCGGCTGCGACAGCGAGAAGCCCTTGTCGATCGTCACGCCCTGGGTCTTGAAGAACTGCTCCCAGCTGAAGTGCGGGGTGACCTTGTCGGCGTCCTTGACGCTGACGAAGTGGTACTGGTTGTCGAGGTTGCGCATCTCGGTGGGAGCCAGCGAGGCGCCGGCCAGCGCGGTCTCGAACTTCATCACCTGGTCGGCCTGCTTCTTGGCGTCGGCTTCGGACACCCCGGTCAGCTCCAGCGTCTTGGCGATATAGGCGAGGTAGGCGGCGCGCAGATCCTTGTACTGCGGCTTGAAGTAGTAGTCCTTGGTGGGCAGGCCCAGGCCACCCTGCATGGCGTAGCCGATCTGGTTGGTGGCGTCCTTGAAATCGGCGCCGGAACCGAAGCCGAACACCTGGCCGTCGCCCTCGGCGGCGGTCTGGTCGAGGTACTTCACGATGTCGGCGGTGTTCTTCAGGCCGTCGATCGCGGCGAGCTTGGGCTTGATCGGGTCAAAGCCGGCCTTCTCGATCGCGGCATCGTCCATGCCGGACTTGTACAGCCAGCCGATCTTTTGCTCGACCGAGCCGGCCTTGGCGGTGTCCGCGTTCTTGGCGGCAGCCTCGACCAGCTGGTGCTGGTCGTCCAGGCTCTTGGCATACAGTTGGACGAAGGAACCCCACATCGGGTAGTCCGAGGGGATCGGATTGGCGGCGACCCACTTCGCGTTGACGAAGCTGTTGAAGTCCGTGCAGGCCTCGCTGCTCGGGCCCAGCTCGCTGACGTCGAACACGCTCTTCGGCGCGGCGGCTGCAGCGGTGGTGGCGGCCGAGGCCGGGGCGGCGGCCG
>JAJZGE010000323.1 GCA_021798675.1 Pseudomonadota bacterium
CGAGCCGCCGCCGACGCAGGCGGTGATCGCGTCCGGCAGCCGGCCGTAGTCTTCCAGCATCTGCGCGCGCGCCTCGCGCCCCACCACGGCGTTGAAGTCGCGCACCATCATCGGATACGGATGCGGACCGGCCACCGTGCCGATGATGTAGAAGGTATCGGCCACGTTGGTGACCCAGTCGCGCATCGCCTCGTTCAGCGCGTCCTTCAGCGTCTTCGAGCCGGAGGTCACCGGCACCACCTCGGCGCCAAGCAGCTTCATGCGGTAGACGTTGATCTTCTGCCGCTCGATGTCGGTCGAGCCCATGTAGACCACGCACTTGAGTCCCAGCCGCGCCGCCACCGTGGCACTGGCCACGCCGTGCTGGCCCGCGCCGGTCTCGGCGATGATGCGCGGCTTGCCCATGTGCCGCGCGACCAGCGCCTGGCCCACGGTGTTGTTGATCTTGTGGGCGCCGGTGTGGTTCAGATCCTCGCGCTTGAGCAGGATGCGCGCGCCGCCGACCAGCGCCGACAGCCGCTGCGCGTGATAGATCGGGCTGGGGCGGCCGACGTAATGCTTGAGGTCGTGGTCAAGCTCGGCGATGAAGGCCGGATCACGGCGCAGCCGCTCATACGCCGCGGCCAGTTCGGCCAGCGGCGCCATCAGCGTCTCGGCCACGTACTGGCCGCCGAAGTCGCCGAAGCGACCGTGCGCATCGGGCCAGGCGTGAAAATCCTGCGGCGTGGACGACGGGATTGGGCGGATCGGCGGGGCAGACATGGCAGGTTGTCCTGTGCGAAAAACTGTAGTGGTACACGTGCAGCGTGCGGGCAAGACGTGATCATAAGGCTTATTTTGCACGCTTCAAAAGCGATAAGATCGCAGCGACACGTCAGGAAAACTCAAACATGAGCGAGCGCGAACTGCCACCGCTGAACGCCCTGCGCGCCTTCGAGGCGGTGGCCCGCCGCCAGAGCGTGGGCGCCGCTGCCGGCGAGCTGCATGTCACCCACGGCGCGATCAGCCGCCAGCTGCGGCTGCTTGAGGAGGCGCTGGGCCGCCCGCTGTTCACGCGGCAGGGGCGCGGGCTGCAGCTCACCGCCGCCGGTACGCAGCTGCATGAAGGCACCAGCGCGGCGTTCGGGCAACTGCGCGACAGCTGGGCCGGCCTGCGCCGCGGCAGCAGCGCACCGTTCGTCCTCGGCTGCTCGGGCAGCCTGCTGGCGCGCTGGGTGATTCCGCGGCTGGATCGACTGGCCCGCGACCTGCCCGACCTGCAACTGCACCTGTCGGCCCAGGAGGATCCGCTGACGCCCGCGCTGGCCGAGCTCGATGGCGCGCTGCTGTTGGCCGCCCCGCCGTGGCCGGCGAACTGGCAGGTGACCGAGCTGGCCGCAGAGTGGATCGGTCCGGTGCTCAGTCCACGCTATGCGGGCTGGTCGAGACTGGCAGGCCAGCCGGCGCGCGCGCTGCTTGACGAGGCCGTGCTGCATACCGCCTCGCGGCCGCAAGCGTGGCGTGACTGGGCCAGCGCCGCCGGCTTGCCGGGGCCGCCCACTGCCAGTGGTCAGGGCTTTGCGCATCTGTACTACTTGCTGGAGGCCGCGCTGGCCGGGCTCGGCGTCGCCATCGCCCCCGCGCCGCTGGTGGCCGACGACCTTGCCGCCGGGCGCCTGCTGGCACCGTGGGGCTTTCAGCCCACCCCGGCGCGCTGGATTCTGGCCACGCCGCAGCGCGGCAAGGACCCGCGGGCGCCGGGGCTGGCCTCCTGGCTGCAGCGCGAGCTGGCGATGGATGAGCAAACCGCGCCGCTTGCAGGTAGCGCCTGATCCTTTCGCGCCGCGCGGTGGCCTGCTCCGGCGTCCCTCGATCGCAGCGGGCATCAGCGGGTCCGGCAAGCGGGGATGCCGCATGCTATCGCGGCGCGCACGGGCCGTCGCGCTATGCAGCGGCGTCAGCTTCGCGCACGGCGCGGATGAAGGCTGCCAGCTTCGCCGGATCCTTGATTCCGGGCGACGACTCGATGCCACTGGCCACGTCCACCGCCCACGGCCGCGCGCTGCGGATCGCCGCGCCAATATTGCCGGCATCGAGACCACCGGCGAGGATCAGCGGCTGCGCCAGCGTCGCCGGCATCAGCGACCAGTCGAACGCCTGCCCGCTGCCGCCGGGCTCGCCCAGCCCGTGGCCATCCAGCAGCAGCCCCGCAGCCTGCGGATACTGCTGCAACCGCGGCAACGCGGCAGCGCCCTCGCCCATCGCGACCGCTTTCAGATACGGTCGCCCGAACTGCGCGCACCAGTCATCGGTCTCGACGCCGTGGAACTGCAGCAGCGACGGCTGCACGCACTCGATCACCTCGCGCACGAACGCCGCCTCGTCATCCATCAGCAGCGCCACCGTGCCGACGAACGGCGGCAGCGCGCGCACGATGCTGCACGCCTGCTGCAGCGACACGCGACGGCGACTGCGCGCGGTGAGCACCACGCCGATCGCGTCGGCGCCCAGGCGCGCGGCCAACAGCGCATCCTCGACGCGGGTCATGCCGCAGCACTTGATGCGCGTCACGGAACGGTCTCCTGCTGGCATACCTCGGGCGGCAAGCCCCAGTGGGCCGGATAGCGCGGCCCCACGAAGGTCAGCCCGCTGGCCGGCGCAGTCGGCCCGGCCTGCTGGCGGTCGCGGCCGGCCAGCAGTTCGGCCAGCCACGCCACCGGCTGCTCGCCGCGGCCGATCGGCAGCAGCGAGCCCACGATGTTGCGCACCATGTGGTGCAGAAACGCGTTCGCCTCGATGTCGACCAGCACCTGCTCGCCCTCGCGCCGCACGCTCACCGCCAGCACCGAGCGGCGCGGATGCGCCGCCTGACAGGACAGCGCGCGGAAAGCGCTGAAATCGTGCTCGCCCAGCAGTGCCTGCGCCGCCGCGTGCATGCGCCCGGCGTCCAGCGGCAGCCGTTCCCAGGTGACGTAGCGAGCGTCCAGCGCCGCACGCACCGGACGGTTCAGCAGGTGATAGCGGTAGCGCCGGCTGCGTGCCGCATAGCGTGCATGGAACTCTGCCGCCACCGGCTGCGCCCACAGCACCGCCACGCTGGGCGGCAGGTTGGCGCAGCTGCCGAGCACCCAGCCGCGCATGTCGCGCTGCGCCCCGGTGTCGAAATGCACCACCTGGCAGCGACCGTGCACACCAGCATCGGTGCGGCCGGCGCAGCTGATCTCGACCGGATGCGCGGCCACCTGCGAAAGCGCACGCTCCACCGCGGCCTGCACGCTGGCGGCGGATTTGAGCCGCTGCCAGCCGGAAAAATCGGTGCCGTCGTATTCGATGCCGAGTGCGATACGCATGGAGGTGCTGCAGCCCGCGGAAAGACGCTGAAGATTAGCAGCCCGCCAACGACGTCGGGCCGGCAAGGCCGGCCCGACGAAAGCATCTGCTGCTGAAGGAAGGTTTCAGTGCAGCGTGTCGAGCAGCCGCCTGGCGATGTCCTGCTGCATCTGGCTGCCTTCCTTGAGCACCTCGCCCAGCATGGCGCGGGCGCCATCGGCATCGCCCATGTCCAGATAGGCGCGCGCCAGATCCAGCTTGGTGTCGACCGGATCGTCGTTGAACTCGCCCGGATCCTGGCCGCGATCCGTACCATACGGCTCGCTGCCGCTCTCGCCGAAACGCCAGCTCGGCTCCGCCGCCACCGGTGCGGCCGGCGCCTGCACCGGCGCGGGGGGCGGCGGCACCAGCGGTGCTACCACCGTCTTGTCCGCACCCGCCGCCACCGCGTGCGGTGCGGCGGCAGTCAGATCGAAATCGTAGTGGTATTCGCTGACCTTCTTCGGTGGCTGCGCGGGGAGCGGTGGCATCGCTGCCGCCACCGTGGGCGTGTCGTTGCCGGCGGCATATTCATCGAGGTCGAACGGGTGGCGCGCGTCCGCC
>JAJZGE010000324.1 GCA_021798675.1 Pseudomonadota bacterium
ATACATCGTCTTTTCAGTCCGTCAACACCTTTCGTCGAGCTTGTTTTTCAGCGAAAGGGGCCACGCGAAGCCCCTCGAAGCAAGGCCGCTCGTCGAAGGGGCGAGAATCATAGCGCTGCAACACGCGACTGTGAAGGGGCGGTTTGCAAATATTTTGGTCGCCATGGCCCCGCGCGGGCATACACTCCCTGCCCGCCGCGTTCACACAAGGGCACACCGCATGCTGAAGCTACTGACTGTGGCGTTGCTGCTCGCGCTGTGCTGTCAGGCCTGCGTTGCATCGCGGGAAGCAGGCCCGGTCACCGTGATACTGCGTGGTCACCGCTTCACAACGGAACTGGCCACTGACGAAGCCTCCCGCGAACACGGGCTGATGATGCGCACGACGCTGGCAGCGGACCACGGCATGTTGTTCGTGTTTCCCGACACGGCACCACGTGGGTTCTGGATGAAAAACACGCTGATCCCGCTCGACATCCTGTACTTCGATGCCGGACGCAGGATGGTGTCTGCACAGTTGGATGTCCCGCCATGCAGAGCCGATCCCTGCCCGATCTACCCCAGCACGGGTCCGGCGCGTTACGTACTGGAATTGTCGGCGGGCACGGCCAAACGGATCGGCGTGCGCGCTGGCGACACGCTGGCGATCGAGGGTGAGATAGGGTCGGTGGAGTGAGCCACGACCAGGCCGACGCGGTAGGGGGTCAATGCCTCCACGCAAACCGCATCGAGCATGTCCCATTCGTCTTCAAACGGAATGAACTGCTGCATGGTGATGCTTCCGACAACGCGCGGGGCCCGCGCTGGAAAGCATTTCAGCGGACTGGCAGGCCCGTTCGCAGGCGGGGAGATGACGAAATCGGGCCGCCTGCTGACCGGCGTCGGCGATCAGTCGATTTCGATCATCTCGAAGTCGCTCTTGGTCGCGCCGCAGTCCGGGCAGGTCCAGGTGTCAGGCACGTCTTCCCAGCGGGTGCCGGGTTCGATGCCTTCTTCCGGCACGCCAAGCGCTTCGTCATAGATGTAACCGCAGACCACGCACATCCACTTGCGCTGACCGGGAACCTGGCTTGCACTGTCGCTCATCGTCGGGCTTCTTTGTTTGAGGGCTAATGGTGCATTCTCGCAACTCGTCTGCCGTTGCGGAAGCTGCGCACCATGCCCCATCCCCGATTAGCCGCCTGCGGGCTGTACGCGATCACCGACGGCCCGCGCACCGACCTGCTGGATGCCGTCGCACAGGCGCTGAGCGGTGGCGCGCAGATCGTGCAATACCGCGACAAGACCACGGATGCCGCGCGGCGCCTCGCCGAGGCCGTAGCGCTCAAGCGCCTGTGCGACACGCATGCCGTGCCGCTGATCATCAACGATGACGTCGCGCTTGCCTCCGCAGTGGGCGCCGCCGGGGTGCATCTGGGCCGCGACGATGGCGATATCGCTGCTGCGCGTGCTGAGCTCGGCGGCGACTCGATCATCGGCGTGTCGTGCTACGACTCGATTGAGCTGGCCCGTGCCGCCGTCGCCGCCGGTGCCGACTATGTCGCTTTCGGAGCTTTCTTCCCCTCGCCTACCAAGCCGCACGCAGTGCGCGCGTCGCCCGGCCTCCTGCGACAGAGCGCCGCGCTTGGCGTACTGCGGGTAGCGATCGGCGGCATCACCCCGGACAATGCGCCCAGCCTGGTCGAGGCCGGTGCGGACTTCCTCGCCGTGATCTCCGCGGTGTTCGGCGCCTCCGACGTGTGCGCCGCCGCACAACGCTTCGCCCGTCTCTATCCCTCCGATTGACCGAGAAACGACCTGATGAGTACGAACCACGAACTGTTCCAGCGCGCCCGCCAGCTGATGCCCGGCGGCGTGAACTCGCCGGTGCGGGCCTTCAGGTCAGTGGGCGGCGAACCGTTCTTCACCGCGCGTGCCGACGGCGCGTATCTGTGGGACGTGGAAGGCAGGCGCTACGTCGACTACGTGGGCTCGTGGGGCCCGATGATCGTGGGCCACAACCACCCCGCGGTGCGCGAAGCGGTGGAGCGAGCGGTGAAGGACGGCCTTTCCTTCGGCACGCCCTGCGCCGCCGAGGTGACGATGGCCGAAACCATCGTGCAGCTGGTGCCGTCGGTGGAAATGGTGCGCATGGTGAACTCCGGTACCGAGGCAACCATGTCGGCGATCCGTCTGGCCCGCGGCGCCACCGGGCGCGCGAAGATCGTGAAGTTCGAGGGCTGCTACCACGGCCACGGCGACAGCTTCCTGGTCAAGGCCGGCTCCGGCGCGCTTACTTTCGGCGTACCCACCTCGCCCGGCGTGCCCAAAGCGAGCGCCGACCTCACGCTGACCCTGCCCTACAACGACCTGGATGCCGCCAAGGCCCTGTTCGCCGAACAGGGCGAGGAAATCGCCGGCCTGATCATCGAACCGGTCGCCGGCAACATGAATTGCGTCCCGCCGGTGGACGGCTACCTGCTGGGCCTGCGCGAACTGTGCACGCAGCACGGCGCGCTGTTGATCTTCGACGAAGTGATGACCGGCTTCCGCGTGTCGCTGGGCGGTGCGCAGGCGCTGTACGGTGTGACGCCCGACCTCACCACCTTCGGCAAGATCATCGGCGGCGGCATGCCGGTAGGCGCCTACGGTGG
This sequence comes from Pseudomonadota bacterium, assembly GCA_021798675.1. The sequence goes on from JAJZGE010000324.1 coordinate 2,634, forward strand.
CCGGCGCGAGCTGATGGAGCAGGTGGCTCCGGCCGGCCCGATCTACCAGGCCGGCACGCTCAGCGGCAATCCGGTGGCGATGGCGGCAGGCCTGGCGATGCTGCAGCTGATCCAGACACCCGGCTTTTACGACACGCTCGCCGCGCGCACGCGCCTGCTCTGCGACGGCCTGCAGTCGGTGGCCGATGGCGCCGGCGTGCCGTTCAGCACCAACCGTGTCGGCGGCATGTTCGGACTGTTTTTCACGGCGCAGAAGGTGACCAGCTATGCGCAGGCCACCGCCGCGGACACGGCACTGTTCAACCGTTTCTTCCACGGCATGCTGGAGCGCGGCGTGTATCTCGCGCCCAGCGCCTTCGAGGCGGGATTTCTCTCCAGCGCGCACAGCGACCAGGACATCGCAGACACGCTGGAGGCCGCCCGCGGCGCGCTGCGCGCGGCGGGCTGAAGCAACCTCAGCGGCCCACGAAGTCCTGCAGCGCGGCGCGCAGCCGCGCCAGGCCTTCGGCCAGGTCCGCGTCGCCGATGATCAACGGCGGCACGAAGCGCAGCACGTCCGGACCCGCCTGCAGCAGCAGCAGGCCATGCGCCGCCGCCAGGTCGAGGATCTCCCCGGCCTTGCCGCGGTAACGCTCGGCCAGCACCGCGCCCAGCATCAGGCCGCGGCCGCGCACCTCGTCGAATACTCCCAGCTCCCCGCCCAGCGCGAGCAACGTGCTGCGCAACGCGTCCGACTGGCGTGCGACGTTGTCGAGAACCGCAGGCGAAGCGAGCTTGCGCAATGCCACGCGCGCCACCGCGGCGGCCATCGGGTTACCGCCGAAGGTGGTGCCGTGGGCGCCGAACTGCATCGTTTCGGCCACTTTGGGCCCAGCGAGCATGGCGCCGATCGGGAAGCCGCAGCCCAAGGCCTTGGCCAGGGTGATGATATCTGGCCGCACGCCGTCTTGGACGTGAGCGAACAGCGTGCCGGTGCGACCCATGCCGCACTGGATCTCGTCCAGCACCAGGAGCGCGCCGTGCGCGTCGCACAGTTCGCGCACGCGCTTCAGGAATCCCGGCGCGGCCGGCAGCACGCCACCCTCGCCCTGCACCGGTTCGAGCATCACAGCGGCGACATCGCCCTCGGCGAACGCCGCGGCCAGCGCGTCGGCATCGTTGAAATCGAGGTAACGGAACCCACCCGGCAGCGGCTCGTAGCCCTCCTGGTACTTCGGCTGCGCGGTCGCAGTGACGGTGGCCAGGGTACGGCCATGGAACGAACCC
>JAJZGE010000325.1 GCA_021798675.1 Pseudomonadota bacterium
TGATCGCAACAATCAGGCACGTGCGTAACGCGCCGCGCCGCCTATCCAACGGGCGATCAGCCGATCCGCCTCATGCGGGTGCGCCACCAGCAGGCGTTCGCCCACTTGCTGCACGGCAGGCAGCAAGTGGGCATCGCGCACCAGGTCGGCGATGCGGAAGCTGAGCAGACCGGTCTGCCGCGTGCCAAGCACTTCGCCCGGGCCGCGCAGTTCCAGGTCCTTCTCGGCGATACGGAAACCGTCGCTGGTTTCGCGCATCACGGCTAGCCGCTCGCGCGCGAGCTGCCCCAGCGGGGGCTGGTAGAGCAGCACGCAATTGGAGGCCACTGCGCCGCGTCCCACGCGCCCGCGCAACTGGTGCAGCTGGGCAAGGCCCAGCCGCTCGCTGTTCTCGATCACCATTAGGCTGGCATTGGGTACGTCCACGCCCACCTCGATCACGGTGGTGGCGACCAGCACCGCAAGCTCGCCCGCCTTGAACGCATCCATCACCGCCTGCTTGTCCTTCGGCTTCAGTCGGCCGTGGATCAGGCCCACCTTGCAGCCGACCAGCGCGGCGGAGAGTTCCGCATGGGCCACTTCGGCGGCCTGCGCGCGCAACTGCTCGGACTCCTCGATCAGCGTGCATACCCAGTACGCCTGCCGCCCCTCGGCGCAGGCCGCGCGGATGCGCTCGATCACCTCGGCACGGCGTGCGTTGGACACCGCCACCGTCTGCACCGGCGTACGGCCCGGCGGCAGCTCGTCGATGGCGGAAACGTCGAGGTCGGCATAAGCGCTCATCGCCAGCGTGCGTGGGATCGGCGTGGCGGTGAGCACGAGCTGGTGCGGCACCTCGCCGCGCGCATGATCGGCACCTTTGTCGTGCAGCGCCAGGCGTTGCTGCACCCCGAAACGGTGCTGCTCGTCGACGATCACCAACCCCAGCCGCGGGAAGTCGACCCCTTCCTGCATCAGCGCATGGGTACCCACCGTAACCGGCACACCCGCGGCCACGCGGCGCAGCGCCGCCTGACGCGCCTTGCCCTGCTGCTTGCCGGCCAGCCATTCCACCTCGACGCCCAGCGGCGCCAGCCAATGCCGGAAGTTGCGCAGGTGTTGCTCGGCGAGCAGCTCGGTAGGCGCCATCAGCGCCACCTGGTATCCCGACTCCACGGCGGCCAGTGCAGCCAGCGCGGCGACCACGGTCTTGCCGCTGCCCACGTCCCCCTGCACCAGCCGCAACATCGGCTTCGCCTCGGCAAGATCGCGGCGCACCTCCTCGTCCACGCGCCGCTGCGCGGCGGTGAGCGCGAACGGCAGCGAATCAATCAATCCCCTGCGCAGGGGACCGGCTCCGGCGAGCTTCGGCGACCTGCGCCGCCGCACTGCCGCGCGCATCCGCTTCAGGCTGAGGTGCTGGGTCAGCAGTTCCTCGAAGGCCAGACGCTGCTGCGCGGGATGCCGGCCGTGCAGCAGCAGGTCCAGCCGGGCATCGGGCGCCGGACGGTGGACGGTGAGCAGCGCCTCGCGCAACGAGGCGAGGCCATGCGCCACACACAGCTCGTGCGGAATCAGCTCCAGCGCCGCCTCCGGCGGCAGCAGCGCCAGCGCCTTGGCGACTACGCCCGCCAGGCGCTTCTGGCCAAGCCCTTCGGTGGTCGGATAGACCGGGCTCAGACGATCCTCCACCACCACGGCCTCGCCGGCACCGAGCCGGCGATACTGCGGATGCACCATCTCCAGGCCCTGCGCCGCCTGGCGCACTTCGCCGAAGCAAAGCAGGCGCGCGCCAGGCACGAGCTGTTCGGCCTGCGCGCGATTGAAATGAAAGAAGCGCAGCTGCAGGCCCTGCCGCGAGTCGTCGCCAATCGCCACCTTCAACTGCGGGCGGTAACGGAAACCGCGCTCGACCGCCTCGACCACGCCCACCACCTGCGCGCCCTGTCCCGGGCGCAGGTCGGCGATCGCGGTGACACGGGTGCGATCCTCGTAACGCAACGGCAGATGGAACCACAAGTCCTGCACCCGCTCCAGGCCCAGCCTGTGCAGCAAGGCCGCGAGCGCCGGACCCACGCCCGGCAGGGTGGCCACTGGCTGTGCACCCGCATCCAGTGCGGTGGCGACGTTCGTCATCGAGCGATGCGGGTCAGCCCAGCACCATGATCGCGTCCACTTCCACCTGCGCGCCCTTGGGCAACGCCGACACCTCGATGGTGGAACGTGCCGGATACGGCTGCTGGAAATACTCGGCCATCACCGCATTTACCTCGGCGAAGTTCGCCAGGTCGGTGACGTAGATGCCCACGCGGACGAACTGAGCCAGCGAGCCGCCGGCCGCCTGCGCCACCGCCGCCAGGTTGTCGAATACGCGCCGCGCCTGCGCCTTGATGTCGCCCTCGACGAGGTTGCCGGTGGCCGGATCGAGCGGGATCTGCCCGGAGAAATACACGGTATCGCCGGCGCGCACGGCCTGCGAATACGGACCGATCGCGGCGGGCGCCTGCGTGGTGGATACGATGCTGCGAGACATGGGAAACCCCGGTCGTAAGGAACGCCAGGCATTGTAGGCGCGCGTTCCGTGCAGGTGAACCGGCCGGGCGGAAGCCGCGCTGCGCGACTACAGCGGGTAGCGATAGACGCCACTCACCACGCCGGTGCGCCGCACGCGACGGATGACCTCGGCAAGGTGCTTGCGATTCTTCACCTCGATGGCGAACAGCAGCGCGGCAGCGGCAAGGTCGCGCTCGATGTACTCCACGTTCTCGATGTTGGAGTCCGCCGCGGCGATGGCCGCCGCGATGGTGGCGAGCACGCCGGGGCGGTTGATCACCTCGATGCGCAACTCGGCGCGGTAATCGCCCTGCACGTCGCGGTCCCATTCGATATCGACGTAGCGCTCCGGCGACTTGCGCAGCTCGGCCACGTTCGGGCATTCCTCGCGATGCACCACGATGCCCTTGCCCGGCGACACGTGGCCAATGATCGCGTCGCCCGGCAGCGGATGGCAGCAGTTGGCGAAACTGAGCACCCCGCGCTCGGCGCCGGTGATGCGGATCTTCTCGCGCGCCATGCCGGCACCCGGCGTGACGTCGTCGGACTGGCCATCGCGCAGCGCCAGCAGGTGACGTGCGACCACGTCCGGCATGCGGTTGCCCAGTGCGACCTCGGCCAGCAGCTCCTCCAGCCGCTTCAGCCGCGCTTCGTGCAGGAAGCGGTCCAGCACCTCGGTCGGGATCGCATCGAGACTGCTGCCGCGCGCATCGAGCGCGCGGTCGAGCATGCGATGGCCGAAGTCCACCGCATCCTCGTGCTGCAGGTGCTTCAGGTACTGGCGGATCGCGGTGCGCGCCTTGCCGGTGACCACCGACTCCAGCCATGCCGGGTTGGGCACCGCGGACGGCGCGGTGATGATCTCCACCAGTTGGCCGGACTCCAGCCGCGTACGCAGCGGCAGCAGCTTCTTGTCCACGCGCGCGGCCACCGCATGGTCGCCCACGTCGGTATGCACGGCATAGGCGAAGTCCAGCGCGGTGGCGTTGCGCGGCAGCGCGAGGATGTCGCCGCGCGGCGTGAACAGGTAGACCTCGTCCGGGAACAGGTCGATCTTGACGTTCTCGAAGAACTCGGCCGACGAGGCGGTGTTGACCTGGCTGTCGGCCAGCGAGGAAAGCCACTCGCGCGCACGCGCTTGCGCGCTGTTCGCCGGACCGGAATCGGTCTTGTAGGCCCAGTGCGCCGCCACGCCGCGCTCGGCCACCGAATCCATTTCCGCAGTGCGAATCTGCACCTCGATCGGCGCACCGAACGGCCCCAGCAGCACGGTGTGCAGCGACTGGTAGCCGTTCGCCTTCGGGATCGCGATGAAATCCTTGAAGCGCCGGTCCACTGGCTTGTACAGC
>JAJZGE010000326.1 GCA_021798675.1 Pseudomonadota bacterium
GTAGGGCACGTGTATGCCCCAGCCGCCGAGGCGGAGCACCGGCTCGATGTCCGAACGCAGCGAATTGCCCACCATCGCGAACTCGTGCGCCGCGACGTCGAACTCGTCGAACAGGCGCCGGTAGGTCGCCGTGTCCTTCTCCGAGACGATCTCGATGCGGCGGAACAGGTCGGCCAGGCCCGACTCGGCCACCTTTTTCTCCTGGTGGAACAAGTCGCCCTTGGTGATCAGCACCACCGCGTGCGACTTGGCCACCGCCGCCACCGCCTCACGGATGCCCGGCAACAGCTCCACCGGGTGCTGCAGCACGCGCTTGCCGATCTCCACCAGGCGATGGATGTCCTGCGCGCTGATGCGGCCATCGCTGAGCGCGATGGCGGTCTCCACCATCGACAGCGTCATGCCCTTGGCGCCGTAGCCGAACAGCGCGAGGTTGCTGCGCTCGGTGGCTAGCATGCGCGCATGCACCGCCTCGTCGGCGAGGTCGGCGTAACGGCTCACGATGGCGGCGAAGCCGGCATTGGCGTCGCGGTAGTAGTCCTCGCTGCGCCATAGCGTGTCGTCACCATCGAAACCCACCATCTTCAGCATGGCCGCCGTACCTGAATCGCGCAGAAGCGCGCATTATCCGCGACATCGCCCCGGTGCGGCGCCCGGCCTAAGCTCGCGGCACGTGCCCCTTCACGGAGAACGCCATGCGCCGCCATCCGCTCTTGCCCTTGCCGCTAGCCGTCGCCGTCCTGGTCGCCTGCGTCTCCGCGCCACCGTCCGCCGGAGCGGCCACACCGGATGTCGCGCAACTCGCCGCCTACCACTGGCAACTGGCGCAGGCCACCAATCACCAGGGGCAGCGCATCACCGTGCTGTTCGTGCGCCCGGACAAGCCGCTGCAACTGGACTTCACCGACGGCAGGCTCAGCGTGCGCAACGCCTGCAACGGCATGGGCGGCAGCTACCGCATCGAGAACGGCCGGCTGATGGTCGGTCCGATGATGCACACCATGATGGCCTGCGCCGATCCGGCGTTGAATCGGCTGGACGGCCTGATCGGCCAGCGCCTCGCCAGCCATCCAGCCGTAGCCGTCACCGAGCGCGATGGCGCGCCGCAACTGCAACTGCGCACCGCCAGCGGCGACACGCTGGCGTTCACCGGCGTGCCCACGCCCGAAACCCGCTACGGAGGCCCCGGCATGACCGAGTTCCTCGAAGTGGCGGCGCAGACCGTGCCCTGCCAGCAAAGCCAGTCCTGCCTGAGCGTGCGCGAGGTCCACTACGACGCTAACGGCCTCGCCACCGGCACGCCGGGCGAATGGCATGCGCTGTCGTCCATCGAGGGCTACACGCACCAGGACGGCGTACACAACATCCTGCGCGTGAAGCGCTATGCCGCCGGCAACGCGACCGCGGCCTACGTGCTCGACACGGTGGTGGAGACCAGTATCCCCAAGCTGTGAGAGGCCTGCGCGGCGACCGTCATGCTCCCACGCGCAGGCGCACCGCCGCGAAGTCGCGCAGCGGCCGCACCTCGATGCAGCCGGTCTGCGCCCACGGCAGCTCGGCGGCCATGCGGATCGCTTCTTCCTCGCTGTCCGCCTCGACCAGGTTGAAGCCGGCGAGGTATTCCTTGGTCTCCGCGAACGGACCGTCCAGCACGAAGGTCTTGCCCGCACGGATGCGCACCGATTTCGCGGTGGCCGGCGCCTCCAGCTGCTGCGCGTCGAGCAGCTTGCCCTGCCCGCGCAATTCATCCGCATGCGTGATGCAGGCGTGCATGCGCGTATCGAACTCGCCCGGCGGCAAGGCGTCGAGCAGGCTGTCGTCGCAGTAGACCATCAGCAGGTATTTCATGGCGTGTACGTATCGCGGCGGGGGGAGCCACGATGCTCGCATACATCGCGCATGCTTGCTCCGTTCCGAACGCCGGGGCACGGGCAGGTGTGCGAAGCACGCTGCCGGCGGACCGCGATACGGAAGCCCGGGCTCGTCGCAAGTACCCGTCCCTCACCCCAGCCCTCTCCGCAAGGGGAAAGGGGAAAGGCGCCGCGCATCAATGTCCGTGCCACCGACCTGTTTGTCTTCACCCTTGGCCGTGCGCCAGCGCGTAGTCGATCGCCGCGCGTACCGCCGCGGCCTGTGCATCGTTGCATTGCACAGGCGTGGCGCGGGGACTGTCGGGGTAGACCTCGGTGGTGGTGCGGTAGCGCGCGTTGGTGATGCCGGCGCACAGGCCGAGCTTACGGCAGTCGTATTCGATCACGCCCTCCGCCACCACCGGCGAACCGATGATGGTTCCATCGGGGTCGGCCGGCGCGATGTGGGTAACCCTTGCAACCGCCGCGATCACCGCGCGCTGGAATTCCGGCTCCGGCTGCGCGCTGTCCGCGCACAGGTAGAAGCCGTCGGGAATAGTGCCCGGCTCGAACGATTTGCCGTCGCGCGCGGCCAGTGCGGGGCGGAATTCGCTCTCGTCGGTGTCGGTGGTCTCGTGCAGGTCGATGTGCATGTGCGCTGTTTCGCGTAGCGGCGACATCAGATGCCACAGCGCGGCGGACTCCTGCGCCGGGCTGCCCGCGCGGAAGTTGCGGTTGGGATCGAGCGCGTCGCGGTTCCAGCGATGGATTCGTTCGTAGCCCCACGGGCTCACGCAAGGTACGGCCAGAAGGTTGATGCGGCCGGCGTAAGCCATCGCGTCGCGCTCGAGGAACTGCAGCGCGCCGTGCACGCCGCTGGTCTCGTAGCCGTGCACGCCGCCGGTCAGCACCATCACAGGCAATGCGTCGTTCCAGTTACGGCTTTTCACTGCGAACAGCGGGTAGTTTTCCGGTGGGTAGTCCAGTCGGCCGTATTCGGCCACGTCGAAGCCCGTACGCAGTACCTCGATGCGGCTCTGCACCTCATCGGCGTAGCTGCGCAGGCGGCACTGTCGCGCGCGCCACTCGGCGAGCTCCGCTGCGCCCCAGGGCGTGCCGGGGGTACCGATGGAATAGAAGGCCGTCGTGGTCATGGCAGATTCCGCAGCAAAGATAGGCGGGCCACTCTAGCACTGGCCTCGACCCGCTCCTTCGCTTGTGCACGTTTCCGCGCGACGCGCCATGCCACTCCGCACAACGTGCGCAAAAAAATGGCTGCCGCGCGATGCGTGGCAGCCATTCGTTGTATCGCTTCGTCGCGGCGCTTACTTGGCGGCGCCAGCCGGCAGCGATTCGAGGTTGAAGTTGAGCGTGGTGATCTTGGCGTCGAGGCCGCTCACCACGTCACCCGTGAGGTCATTACTGGTATTGCCGCCAAGCACCGCGTCACGATTCAGCAGCAAGCCGCAATGGTGGTTCGTGTAGGAGCTGTTGACGATGGGCTGCGCCTGTTGGCCGATCTGCTGCATCACCTTGGCCCGGGTGAGCTGGATGCGCTGCTCCAACTCGCCGGCCTGCGCCTGGAAAGCCTGCATGCGCTGCTGCAGCGCCTGGCCCTGCTGCTGGCGCTGCGCCGCGGTGAGCTTGGACGACTTCTGCTGGAATGCCTGGATGTCCGCTTCCAGCGGCTTGCGCTGGTTTTCCAGCAGCGACTGCTGCTGCGCCGCCAGCGACTTCAGGCGCTCGCTCGCGGCCTGGCCTACCTTGGACTGCGCGAACACCGCCTCACGTGAGAGCATGCAAACGCCCGGCACCGGATTGCCGCCCAGCGGATTCGCAGCCGGCGCAGCAACCTGCGCGGGCGCGGCAGAGGCGGCAGAAGCGAACAAAAGGCCGGTAGCGGTGGCCAGTGCGGCAACAAGCAGGGAGCGGTGCAGATTCATGGGCAATATCCGATGACAGGGTTCGAGGATGCCGTGGGCCGTCATTGGCCCGAGGCGAACCTCCATCCTACTAGGACGAAGCTGTCTG
>JAJZGE010000327.1 GCA_021798675.1 Pseudomonadota bacterium
GCGGCGGCGGCGCGCGCAGCGCGCCTTCGCGCGGCGCCGCGGCAGCCTCGAAATCCAGGTTGAACGCGCCCTGCCCCGAGGTCATCGCCAGATAGACATCGGCCAGCAGCTGCGCGTCGATCAGGCCGCCGTGCAGATCGCGCCGCGAGTTGTCCACGCCCAGCCGCTTGCACAGCGCGTCGAGGCTGTTGCGCTGGCCGGGATAGCGCTCGCGCGCCAGCGCCAGGGTATCCAGCACACTGCAGCGATCGCTGATGCGGCCGGCGCCCGAATCGAGGCGAGCAAGCTCTGCATCGAGAAAGCCGACATCGAAACTGGCGTTGTGGATGATCAGCTCGGCGCCGTCGATGAACGCCAGAAACTCGTCCGCCACTTCGGCAAAGCGCGGCTTGTCGAGCAGAAACTCGTCCTCGATGCCGGTGACCTGGCGCGCACCCTCGTCGATGGCGCGATCCGGATTGAGGTAGGTCTGGTAGTGCCGCCCCGTGAGCCGGCGCTCAACCAGCTCGACGCAGGCAATCTCGACCAGCCGGTGGCCCTGACGCACCTCCAGGCCGGTGGTCTCGGTGTCCAGCACGATCTGTCTCATGCGCAGTCCCTGATGCGTTCGGCCTGCTCGCGCGCGGCCTGATCCACGCGTTCGTTTTCGGCGTGACCGTTGTGGCCGCGCACCCACTTCCAGCGCACCTGATGCGGGCCGACCGCAGCCGCCAGCCGCTGCCACAGATCCTGGTTCTTCACCGGCTTCCTGTCAGCGGTGCGCCAGCCGTTGGCACGCCACTTGGGCACCCATTCCTCGATGCCCTGCATCACATAGCGCGAGTCCGTCACCAGCACCACCTCACACGGGCGCTTGAGCGCCTCCAGCGCGCCGATGGCGGCCATCAGCTCCATCCGGTTATTGGTGGTGGCCGGGTCGGCACCGGCGAGCATGCGTTCGCTGCCCTGCGCGCGCAGCAGGGCGGCCCAGCCGCCCGGCCCGGGATTGCCCAGGCAGGCACCATCGGTAAAGGCTTCCACCACGCTCATCGTTGCTCAGGTCTCTTGTGAAAATGGCATCGCGCCGGCTGCCCCGCAACAACAGGCTGCTTGCCGGCCATCCGCAGCGGCGCCGGCTTGATCCGCAGCGGCGTAATGGCGCGCCGGCGCTTGCGCGCCAGCAGCACATAACCGCCACCGAGGCTGCCGGGATGGTTGGCAATGGCGCCTGGCCACAGGTGACCGACGCGCTGCACGCGCTCGATCTCAAGGCCTGCCTGCAGCAGCCGGTGCCGCAATTGCAGCGGCATCTGCAACACGCGATGCGTGCCGCGCCCGCGCCAGCGGAACCATGGCGCCCAGCCGCTGAGCGGATGGACCCCGGTCACCGCGAGGATGCCGCCCGGCGCCAGCACGCGAACCGCTTCGGTCAGCAGGTCATCGGCCTGCGCGACCACCTCCAGCGCGTGCCGCAGCAGCACCAGCTCGAACGCGTCGTCGATGAAGGGCAGTGGCTCGTCCGTGGCCGTCAGCAGGTCGCCCGCATAGCGTCCGCCCTGCACGCGCAACCTGACCCAGCAGCCGAGCAGCGGCAGCGCCGGCGGTGCGTCGAGCACCGACGCGCTGACCAGCAGCGCGTGGGTGCCGGAACAGCGCTGCAGGTCGACCGCCATCGCGCGCGCCTGTGCATCCAGCAACTGGCGCAGTGGCGCACTGGCATAGATGTCGCGATCGCGTGGCTGCATGCATCCGGTCCGGTGGATTCCGATATGCGAGTGTAATGGCTCGCTTGCATCGGCAGCAGCCTGCCTCGCCATGCGGCCTGCCGCACGTGACTGAATGATCGCTGCGCCGTTTAACACATGCATAACGAGCGCGCGGCGCTGCCTCTTTATAGTCAGCCCCCTCACGCACGCCCCGGATGGCTGCGCCTGTGGTCGATCAAGGGGAGCACCTGCGGCAACACGCAGGCGCCCACTACGCAGCGGAATCCAACGTGCACCTCATCCCGTTACCGGCGCTGGCCGACAACTACATCTGGCTGCTGCACGACGATCGCGGCAACGCCGCGGTGGTGGACCCGGGCGATGCCGCGGTGGTCGAGCACGCGCTGGCTGCACGCCGACTGCAGCTGCGCGCGATCCTGCTGACCCACCACCATCCCGATCATGTCGGCGGCGCACTGGCCCTGCGCGAGCGTCACGCGGTGCCGGTGTATGCGCCGGTCGATGCGCGCATCGAGGCCACTACCGTGGCGTTGACCGACGGCTCATGGGTCGAGCTGGCATCGCCGCAGTTGCGCCTGCAGGTGATCGCGATACCCGGGCATACGCGCAGCCACATCGCCTATGCGGGAGACGGCCTGCTGCTGAGTGGCGACACGCTCTTCAGCCTGGGTTGCGGGCGGCTGTTCGAAGGCACGCCGGCGCAGATGCTCGCCTCGCTGGAGCGTCTGGCGACGCTGCCGCCCGACACGCTGGTATGCGCGGGACACGAATACACCGCAGCCAACGGCCGTTTCGCACATACTATCGACCCGCACAACCCGGCGCTGCAGGCTCGTCTGCAGGAAGTCACCGGGCTGCGCGCGCAGCAGCTGCCGACGCTGCCGGTGGAGCTGGCCCGCGAGCGGGCCTGCAACCCCTTCCTGCGCGTGGATAGCGAAGCCGTGATCGATTGGTGCCGCCAGCAGGGCCATGCGGCCACCGACCGCGTGGACCGCTTCGCCGCCCTGCGCGCCGCCAAGGATGGGTTCCGTTGATCCGCCGCACAGCGAAGCGAGGCCTGGCCTCGGCACTGTGCGTGGCGCTGGCCGCCTGCGCCAGCATGCCAGCGCCCACGCGGTACCCGACCGCCATCGCGCGTCCTGCCATCGCGATCAGTACCACGTCAGGCATGGCGAATGCGGGTAATGCGGCGCAGCCGCAGGGCGATGACCTGTGGGGAAAGATGCGCGGCAGTTTTGCGCTGGCCGACTGCGAAGCCGACCCGCAGATCCAAGCCTGGGCACGGCGCTACACCAGCGATCCGCAGCGGTTCGAGAACCAGCTGCGCGAGGTACTGCCGCTGCTGGCCTACGTGCAGCAGGTCGCGAGCCGCCACGACATCCCCGGCGAATTCGCGCTGCTGCCGTGGATCGAGAGCCATTTCCGACCACTGCCCGGCCGCCTGCGCCGGTCCGCCGGCATGTGGCAGATCATGCCCGCGACCGCCCGCAGCATGGGGCTGCGCGTCAATGCCCACTACGACGGCCGCCTCGACACAGTCGCTGCGACCGAAGCTGTGATGAAACTGCTCAGCCAGTACCACGAGCAGCTGCATGACTGGAGAATGGTGGACTACGCCTACAACGCCGGCGAGTTCGGCATCGGCAAGCTGATCCAGCAGCACGGCATGCCCCCGGACGAGCCGGTGATTCCGCACTGGCCGGTGCGCCGGATCACCCGCGAGCATCTGACCAAGCTGCTGGCAATCGCCTGCGTGGTGCGCGAGCCGGATCGCTTCGGTGTCACCCTGCCGACCCTGTCGGCGTCGCAGCAGCTGGTACAGGTCCAGCTCCCCCGCTCGATGCCACTCGCCAAGGCGGCTGATCTGGCCGGAATCAGCGCAGGCCAGCTGCAGGGTCTCAACGCCGCCTTCCGCGGCAGCCTGATCGACATCCGCGATGCGCCCTACCTGATCCTGCCCGCGAGCCTGCAGCAGCGATTCCTGGACGCGCTGCAGCGGTCCGATGCGGCCGTGGCGGTCAGCGCAGGCGGCGCTCGCAGCGAACGCGGGACGCCATCCTCAAGCCCGCGGCGCACGGCCGCCAGCGCGCCGCGCGCCAGGATTCACACGGTTCGACGCGGCGAGAGCCTGTGGCAGATTGCTCATCGCTACTCGGTCAATGTGGC
>JAJZGE010000328.1 GCA_021798675.1 Pseudomonadota bacterium
GCTTCCAGGCCACGTTGCGGGAGACCGGCAGCAACGACACCGCGATCGTGCTGCGCGGTGGCTCGAATGTCGAGTTGAATTCCGTGCTCGAGCGCGACAATCTCAGCGTCATTGCCAACGCACCCGGCGTCGCACGCGGTGCCGATGGCAAGCCGCTGGCCTCGGCCGAACTTTCGGTGGTGGCCAACCTGCCCAAGCGGAGCGATCCAGGCTCCGACGCGAATGTGCAGATCCGCGGCGTCGGCGACGAGGCGTGGGCGCTGCGCCCCAATGTGAAGATCGTGCAGGGCCGCCGCTTCAAGCCGGGGCTGCGCGAACTGGTGGTGGGGCAGGGCGCGTTGCGCCAGTTTGCCGGCCTCGAGGTCGGTCATCAATTGCGCCTGGCCGGTCAGGAATGGACCATCGTCGGCGAGTTTGTCTCTGGCGATTCGCACGACTCCGAACTATGGGGCGACGCGCAGACCGTGGCGGCTGCCTACCGCCGTGGCAGCAGTGCGCAGTCGGTCACCGTGCGGCTCACCTCGCCGGCCGCATTCGATACATTCAAGGCGGCGCTGTTGACCGATCCACGCCTGAAAGTGGACGTGAGCACCACCCGCCAGTACTTCACCGAGCAGTCTGCCGGGCTGACCAAGGTGATTCGCGTCGTCGGCATCACGGTGGGCGTGATCATGGCGATCGGCGCGATCTTCGGCGCGCTCAACACCATGTTCGCGGCGGTCGCAGCGCGCGCGCGCGAGATCGCCACGCTGCGCGCGATCGGCTTCCGCTGTGTGCCGGTGGTGGTGTCGGTGCTGCTGGAAACGATGCTGCTGGCGCTGCTCGGCGGCGTGCTCGGCGGCGGCATCACCTGGCTGATCTTCAACGGCTACACCGCCTCGACCCTGGGCGCGAACTTCAGCCAGGTGGTGTTCCAGTTCCGGGTGTCGCCCGAACTGCTGTGGACCGGCATCAAGTGGGCGATGGCGATCGGCTTCGTCGGTGGGCTGTTTCCCGCCGTGCGTGCCGCGCGGCTGCCGGTGACCACGGCGCTGCGCGAGCTGTGAGCGCGCGGCAGCAGCACCGCGCAGTCCGCCAGCACGGAGGCGGATTCATGTGCGCTGCTGCCGCGCCAGCGTGATCGCGGCCACCCCGCACAGGATGATCGCCATGCCGGCCAGCTCGTACGCGCCCACGTGCTCGCCGGCCAGCAATACGCCGAACAGCACCGCCACCGGCGGATTCACATAGGCATAGCTGGTGGCCAGCGCCGGGCGCGCGTGCTTGAGCACGTAAAGGTAGGCACTGAACGCGATGATCGAGCCGAACACCGCCAGATAGACCACCGCCAGCGTGGCCCGCGCGGTCGGATGCGCCGGCAGGTGTTCGCCGCTCGCATAGCCCACCGCGAGCAGCGCGATGCTGGCGCAGAGCATCTGCGCGGCCGTGTTCATCGGCCCGGGCGGCATGTCCTGGCGCCGGCTCCAGGCCGAGCCGAAGGCCCAGCACATCGCCGCCGTGAGCAGCGCGAGCGCGCCGATGCGCGAACCGGACAGGCTGCTGCCGAGGTTCAGCACGATCACCCCGGCAAAGCCGATCAGCAGGCCGACGCTCTCGCGGCGGTTCGGCCACAGGCCATACAGGCCGGCGAACACGGCGGCGAACAGCGGCATGCTGGCCACCGCCACCGCGGCGACGCCCGAGCTGACGCGCTGCTCGGCGAAGCACACCAGGCCGTTGCCGAAGCCCAGCAGCAGCACGCCGCTGAACGCCGCGTTGCGCCACTGCAGCCGCGTTGGCGCCGCCATGCCGCGCCAGCGCAGGAAGCCATACAACGCGCAGCCGGCACCCAGGAAGCGCACCCCGGCCAGCAGAAACGGCGGGTAGCTGACCAGCGCGTAGCGGATCGCCAGGTAGGTCGAACCCCAGATCACGTACAGCGCCAGCAGCCCCAGCGGAATCAGCACGCGGGGTTCGCGCAGGGAACGCGGTGCAACCGCCGCGGCGCGGGCGGAACTGTCAGGCATGGGCAGGAATCGTGAGGCGGGATCAAACATTATCCGTGAAGCGGCCGGCGCCAGCGACTGCCGTCGCGAGGCCGCGTGGTCAGCCGGGTGGACCCTTCCGCAGGCGGCCTTCGCGGACAAGCAGCTCGCGCTTGCGCTCGATGCCCCAGCGCCAGCCGCCGGGTGAGCCGTCCTCGCGCACGATCCGATGGCACGGCACGATCAGCGCCAGCCGGTTGCTGCCGCAGGCGCGGCCGATCGCCCGCGCGGCTTTCGGCTGGCCCAGCGCGGCGGCCAGTTCGCCGTAGCTCATGGTGCGGCCGGCGGGAATCCGGCTCAGCGCATCCCACACCCGCCACTGGAACGCGGTGGCGGCGACATCCAGCGGCGGCAGTGCCGGCGCCGCCGCGTCGCTCCAGCCAAGCTCGCTGGCGATGCGCGCGATCACCGCGTCCAGCCATTCCGCTCGACCGCGGTCGACGCGTTCGCGCGCGGCCTGCGGAAACTCGGCGGCCAGCCGGGCTTCCAGTTCGGCGTCGTCATCGCCCAGCGTCACCGCGCAGAGGCCGCGCGCGGTGGTGGCGACCAGCAGCCGGCCCAGCGGTGTGGCCGTGGTGGTGTAGCGGATGCTGGCGCCGGCGCCACCGGCACGATAGCTGGCCGGGGTCATGCCGAGCAGGCGGTCGCTGTGCTCGTACACGCGGCTGCCGGAGCCGAAGCCGGCGCCATACACCGCATCGGCCACCGCGGCGCCTTCGCGCAGGGCCGCCTTCAGCTGGCCGAAGCGGCGGGCGCGATGGTATTCGGCGGGGCTCATGCCGTAGCGGCGGCGGAACGCGCGCTGCAGATGGCCCGGGCTGAGCCTGGCCATCTGCGCCAGCGCGTCCAGCGTGGGCGCCTGTTCGGCGCGATCGAGCTGCAGGCGCACCTGCTCGAGCGCGGTTTCGGTCGGTTGGTGCATGGCGGCATCCGTGAGCGAATGTCGGCAGGTTAGGCCGGACCGCCGCCGGCATCCATCCGGATCATGCGCTCAACGCGCGGCCGGGCGATCCTGCCGGATCACCACGAACTCGCCTTCCAGCACGTCCGGCGCAGGGCTGGCGTGCGCGGCCGGGGCAGGCCCCATCGCGCGGCGGAGCTGCCACTGGCGCCAGACCAGCCAGAGGCCACCGCCCACCAGCAGCACGCCTGCGACCGCCAGCCCGAAGAGCAGCAACAGGCCGAGCAGCGCCATGCCGAGGAGCAGCGACACGGCGCGGACCAGCGGGTTGCGCGAGCGGCGCAGCGGAGGAAAGGTAACGACCATGGGTGGGAAATCCGTATGTCAGACTCGCCAGGCGAGCGAATAGACTTGTGACTCTGACGATGGGGCCAGCCGGCCCGCGAGACAAGTGCCGATGGATACAGAGCCCGCCGTATCGCCGAGCCCCGCTGCGCCGCCTGTCGCACTCTGCCGGCTGGACGCGCTGGTCGAAGGCACCGCGATCGCGCTGGACGCGTTGCCCCAGGCTGGCGGCGAGCCGCTCGATCTGATCCTGTTGCGGCACGCGGGCGCTGTGCGCGCCTTCCGCAACGTCTGCCCGCACGCGGGGCGCCGGCTGGACTATGCGCCGGGCAAGTTCCTGCTCCAGCGCGGCCAGCTGATCTGCGCGGTGCACGGCGCCACGTTCGATGCGGCCGATGGCCGCTGCGTGGCCGGTCCCTGCCGCGGCGAACATCTGCAGGCGGTGGCGGTGCGGGTGGACAGCGGTCTGGTCCACCTGGCGCCGGAACCGCACCCGATCGGACTCAGCGGAACATCAGGTTGATCGCGACCAGCGTCACCACCAGCATCGCCAGCGTCAGCGGTATGCCGACGCGCAGGAAATCCTTGCCGCGATA
>JAJZGE010000329.1 GCA_021798675.1 Pseudomonadota bacterium
CTGGGCGAGGCTGCGTTGCTCAGACACGACCTCGGGCAGGCAACACAGTGGCTGGCGCAGCTGACCGATTTCAACCGTGCGCGCAGGGCGTCCCCGACCGATCCTGGCGTGGCCAGCGCCACCCTGCTGGATGCGCGCCTGCGCCAGGCGCGGTTGGGCGCGACGGCGGTGGCTGATCTGGCGGGCGCGGCGCATGGTGCGCCGCAGCCGGATGATGGCTGCCGCCACCGGACGCCGGTAGTCGATTCGTCGCCGGTGCCGTGTCAGGATGCGCCGGCTGAGGCTGCCGGGCAGGTGGCTGGCGAACCGGGAGCGAAGCATTGAACGACACGGTGGGGGTGACCCGCCTGCTGCACGACGCGCAGGCCGGCGACCCCGATGCGCTGAACGAGGCCCTGCGCCAGATGTACGACGCGCTGCGCGGGATCGCGCGCGCGCAGCTCGGCAACGAGCAGATGGAGCGCACGCTCAGCGCCACCGCGCTGGTCAACGAGGCCTATCTCAAGGTGTTCGGCGGCACCAAGCCGCCGGACTGGGCGAACCGCCGCCACCTGCTGGGCGTGGCGGCCCGCGCAATGCGCGAGGTGCTGGTGGATTCCGCGCGCCGGCGCAACGCTGCCAAGCGTCCGCGCGAGGCCGACCGCCTGCAGCTCACGGAAATCTCCATGGAGCTGTCCGACGGGGTGGATTACAGCGCACTGGTCGAATGCCTGGACACCCTGGCCACGCTGGACCGCCGTCAGGCGGACATCGTGGCGATGCGCTTCTTCATGGGCATGAGCGTGGAGCAGATTGCCCTGGCCATGGGGATCTCCACCAGTACCGTGCAGCGCGAATGGCGGCTCGCGCGCGCCTGGCTGCAGCGCGAACTGGCGGGATAAACCCGGGGTCGGGTGCTCTACCTAAGCCCGGCCGGAATGCACCCTGGTGGCCCTCACGCCACGGTGTCGATGAACACTCCGCGCAGGTTCGGAATACCGCTCTCGCCGAAGTGGCTCGCCACCGATTGCACGAACGCCTGCAGGTTCGGCATGGCCGGTTTGCCGGAAGCGGCGGCGGGTGCATCCGATGCCGCCCCCAGTGCTGTCCAGAGGCTTTGGAAAACGGCGGTCAAGCCGTTGTTGGCTTGGCCGGAGGCCGGCGACGGACCGCCGGGGTTGGAGTCCAGCGCCCGGGCCAGGCCGGAGAAGGTCGCTGCTGTGTTCCTGTACTGCTGAACCTGCCGCGATCCGGGCAGGATGGCGGACGAGGCGTTGCCCGGGGCTTTCGCGGTTCCCGTCGAACCCACCGTGGCAGTGCCAATCGCCGCGCCGGCGACAGCCTGACCTGGCGCCGCAGTCCATCCCAATTGCGCCATCGCCGCGGCGATGGCGGCGGCCAGCTCGCTCGCGTTTTCGGCCGGGGTGGTCGACCTGGCCGCGGCGGGGGCAGCCTTCGACCCGCCATTTTGCCTGGCGTAGCGGGATGCGACCGGATCGCCCGCGGGCTGCAGGCGGGGACCGTGGATGCCTGAGATGCTCATGCCGGGTACGTCGCTAGGAGCAATCCGGCGCCAGCATGCGCCACTTGGGCCGCAAGCGCATCCGGGTCATGCTGTCACCTCGCCCGCCGCAGCACGTGGGCCAGCGTATTGATGTTGTTGGTCAGGCGGTCGCTGAGCTGGACCAGGGCTTCGCCATGCGCGGTGTCGCCGGATCCTTCCGCTTCGGCAGCCACGCCCTGCTGCAGCGCCCGCAGGTCGGGCAGGTCGTCCGGGACGCGCTGCTCGCGCAGGGCCGCGGCGATGGACTGCACGGCATCCGCGCAGGTGGCGACGAAACGGTCGAAGGCCGCCACGCGTGGCGCGGCCTCGTTGTCCAGAGCCTCCAGCGCCATCGCGGTGCGCGCCAGCCGGTTGCCGTTGGCGAACAAGGCCCGCGCCAGTTCCAGCAGCGATCGGGGGGTGCCCGGCTCGGCGCGCATGCGCTCGAGGGAGGCGGCGGCGTTGCTGCGCGCGGTGCGCGCCAGGCTGCGCGTTTCGCGTTGCGCCTCGCGCCGCTCCGGCGCGGCCAGCGCGCGCAGGTAGCCGGCATAGGCATCCAGCATCTCGGCAAGCGCGCCGCGCGCGCGGCCGCGCTCCCAGGTGGGCCATATCAAGTAGGCGGTCATCGCCATGCCGCAGCCCAGCACGGTATTGACCACGCGGTCGGCCACCGCCACGCCGGAATTGACGCCCGCGTACGAGAGCAGGATCACCACGGTACCGGTGAGCGCGGCCACGGCGATGCCGTAGTGCGCATTGGCCAGCCAGCGGAACAGCATGCACAGCAGCGCCATCAGCGCCAGATGCGCCCATGGCGACGCCGGCGTGAGGCGCAGCAGGGCGGTGGTGAGCACCAGGCCCAGCACCGTGCCCACCACGCGCAACAGGCCGAAGTTGAAGGTGGCGGCGAAGTCCGCCCGCAGCACGATGGCGGTAGTCATCGGCAGCCAGTAGCCGTGCGGCAGATTGAGCAGGCGCGAGACCAGTAGTGCAGCGCTCAGGCAGGCCGCGGTGCGCACGGCGTGGCGAAAGGCCATCGAGCGCGGCGTGAGGTTGGCGCGCAGCACGGCCCACGTCGAACTGCTTTGCAACGCGCGCGGCAGCCGCGTTTCCGCCGCCGCTGCACGCAGTTCGCCACGGCTGCCGGCCCAGTTCGCGTTGCGCACGGCAGCGGCCAACTGGCCGTCCAGCGCGCGCAGGTGCGTGTCCAGCCTGCCGTGGGTGTCGCGGGTGCCGTTGCGCAGGGCCTGCAGGGCCTGTTGGGCGCGCAGCGGCGGTTCGCTGGTCTCCAGCGCTTGCGCGATGGCATCCAGCACCTTGGCGGCATCTTCGCGGTAGCGCGCGTGCGCGACCGGATCGGCATGCAGCGCGGAGATCGCCGTCAGCTCCAACCGGATGCGCTCGGCCAGTTCCAGCAACACGGTGAACGCTTCCATAGCGCGGCCATGCGCACGATCGCGGCCGAGCAGGGTGTGCTGCAGCGTGGTCATCGCGTCGGTAAGCGCGGGGTTGTCTTCGTCCACGGCCGGCTGGCGTGCCAGCCCGGCGAGTCCTCCGTAGACGCCGGCCAGCGCGTGCCGTTCCGGGCGGTAGCGCTGCAGTGGCCAGGCGGCCACCGCGAACAGGGTGAGCAGCAGGCCGCCGCAGGCGATCAGGAGGGCGGCGAGCAGGGCGTTCCGCGGGTCGATCGGCGTGGCGGCCGCGATCACCAGCAGGATCATGCTGGTCATGCCCACGCGCGCGGCGTCCGTGCCGAACACCACCAGCATGCCGCCGCAGAAGCCGAATGCGGCGGTGGCCAGCAGCATCGGCAGCAACTGGCCGCCGATGGTGAATCCGAGCAGCGCCGCCAGCCCGGCGGCCAGCGTCGCCAGCAGCAGCCAGCGCATGCGCTGGCGATAAGGCCCCGGCTGGTCGGAGAACATCGTATCCAGCGCGCCGGCGCCGATGCCGAGGCCTACGTCGGTATAACCTGTGGCCAGCCCGATGCCCAATGGCAGCACCACGGACAGAGTATTGCGCAGCACCACCCACAGCGGCACGTCCGGACGCCTGAAGTGGGTCAGCGTCTCGACGAACTGCGCGCGCAGGGAGTAGCCGCTGGCTGGCATGGCAGAGCTGTGCAGGGGCGGAGCGGCGAGTATGGCAAAGAATGCCTGCCGCCCACGCGCCGGGCTAGGCGGTGGCGATCAGGCCCTGCCGGCGAACTCGCCGGTCAGCGTGTTCACCCATACCTTTTCGTCGTTGGTGATGTACTCGGGCACCTGGATCTCCACGCCGGTGTTGAGCTTGGCCGGCTTGGTGCGCTTGGTGGCGCTGGCGCCCTTCAGCTCCGGC
>JAJZGE010000330.1 GCA_021798675.1 Pseudomonadota bacterium
ATGCTCTTCGCTCCGATCGACATCAGAGCATTCGCGCACAGGGTGCGCTCCTACGAAGGCGGCCGCTGATCAGAACAGCAGCGAGGCCATCTTGCGGCGATAGCGGCCGACCAGCTCGGCGTCGTCGAGCGTGGCGAACGCGGCGAGCAGGCGCTGCTTGCCGGCGCCGCCGTTCCAGTCGCGGGCATGCTGCAGGATCGCCAGGAACTGCTCCAGTCCGGCGGCGGCGTCGCCCTCGCGCAGCAGGCGCACGCCGAGCAGGTCGCGCGCTTCCCAGTCGGTGGGGTCAGCCTGCACGCGCTGCTGCAAGGTGGCCAGCGTCGGCGCCGCGACCAGCGCCTGCGCCAGATCCAGCTCGCTGCGCAGGCGCTGGGCGCGTGCATCGGTGGCCAGGTTGGCGGGCAGCGCGATGAGCTGCGCCTCGGCGGCCTTGAGCTGGCCGGCGCGCATCAGTGCCAGCGCCAGCTCCAGCTTCAGGGCGGGCTGGTCAGGTGCCGCGTCGATCGCCTGCTGCAAGCGCTGTACCGCCTGCTCGGGGGTTTCGACGGCGGCGTCGTCCACGGTTGCCTCTTCGGCCGCGGCGGCCAGTGGCTGCACGTGACGCGCCAGGAATTCGCGCAGCTGGCCTTCCGGCAACGCGCCGGTGAATCCGTCGAGCACCTGGCCGTCTTTCACCAGCATCACGGTGGGGATGCTGCGGATGCCGAACATGCCGGCCAGCTCCTGTTGGGCGTCGACATCGACCTTGCCCAGCCGGAACGCGCCGTTGTACTCGGCGGCCAGTTTTTCCAGCATCGGTCCCAGCGTCTTGCACGGCTCGCACCAGCTGGCCCAGAAATCCACCAGTACCGGTGTGTGCAGCGACGCCTGCAGGACGTCCGCTTCGAAACTCAGCTGGTCGACGTCGAAGACGTGAGCGGCGGGGAGGGTGGCAGTCACGGCGTGCTCCAGTGCGGCGTTGCGGGTGAATGGGCCCAGAGCAGATCAGGGCAGCGCCGAGCATATACAAGTCCATCGGCGTCGACATGCAGTTCACCGCGCGCACGCCAGATTTGCGAGAATCCCGACATGCTGACCCCGGTTCACCCCACCGAAAGCGCGCCCACGCTGCCTGTCGTGGTGCTGCAGATCTGCGAGGACTGCGACACGGTGCATCGCCGCCACGCGCTGGCGCGCGGTCAGGTGGCGCAGTGCGCGCGCTGCGGCGCGGTGCTGGAACGGCATCACGCGCTCGGCGTGAACGCGATGCTGGCGCTGGTGCTGACGGCGATGATCATGTTCGTGCAGGCCAACGTGTGGCCGATCGTCACTTTGGGCCTCAACGGCCAATACAGCAGCGCCACGCTGTGGGGCACGATCATCGCGATGTGGCGCGAGCAGGCGCAGATCGTCTCGCTGCTGGCCGCGCTGACGCTGTTTTTCCTGCCGCTGTTGAAGATGCTTTCGCTCGGCTGGCTGCTGTGGTTTGCCCGCCGCGGCCGGCGCGCGCCGGGCTTCGTGCCGATCATGGTGACCCTGCATTACATCGGGCCGTGGACGATGAGCGAGGTGTTCGTGCTCGGCGCGCTGGTGGCGATCGTCAAGGCCCACCTGTATTTCGACGTGGTCACCGATCCGGGCATCTATGCCTACGCGGTGCTCACGCTGCTGATCACGATTTTCGCCGGCATCGACCTGCGCCGACTGTGGGAACTCACGCCGGGGTCGCCGGCATGAGCGCGCTGCCGCGCGCCTCCGAGCTGGGCCTGATTGCCTGCCACGTGTGCGGGCTGGTGTGCAGCGATGCGACAACCGCTCCGCCGGAGCCGGGGCAGGTGCTGGTGTGCCCGCGCTGCGGCTCGGGCCTGCATGCGCGCAAGCCGGCCAGCTATGCGCGTACCTGGGCACTGCTGATCGCCGCTTTCCTCATGTACGTGCCGGCCAACCTGCTGCCGATCATGCGTACCGCCAGCCTCAACGAGATCGACGACAACACCATCCTCAGCGGCGTGGTGGAGCTGTGGGTGAAGGGTTCGCCGGATCTGGCGATCATCGTGTTTGTCGCCAGCATCGTGGTGCCGATGCTGAAATTCCTGGTGCTGGGCATGCTCCTGCTGAGCAGCCAGCGCGGCAGCGACTGGGCCCGGCCGCAGCGCGCCAAACTCTTTCGGCTGGTGGAGCTGATCGGCTACTGGTCGATGCTGGACGTGTTCGTGGTGTCATTGCTGACCGCGCTGGTGCGTTTCAGCGTGCTGAGCCGGGTCGAACCGCTGCCCGGCGTGATTTTTTTCGGCCTCACGGTGGTATTGACCATGCTGGCCTCGCTGAGTTTTGACCCGCGTTTGATCTGGGATGGCAGGGACACCGATGACTGACGAACAGCAGGGCGCGGCAGAAGCTGCGCCGGAACATCCCGAACTGCCGCAGCCAGTGGTGACGCGGCGCCGTTTCAACGCCTCACTGATCTGGCTGGTGCCGGCGCTGGCGGCGCTGGTGGCGCTGTCGCTGGTGGTCAACGCCTGGCTGCAGGCCGGCCCGCAGATCACCATCAGCCTGCAGAGCGCCGAGGGCCTGGACCCCGGCAAGACGCCGGTGAAATACAAGAGCGTGGTGATCGGGCGGGTGCACAAGATCCGCCTCAGCGGCGACCGCAGCCACGTGCTGGTCACCGTGGCGCTGGAAAAGAGCGCCGAAGGTTTCGCCACCAAGGGCACGCGCTACTGGGTGGTGCGGCCGCGCATCGGTCTGGGCGGCGTGTCCGGCATCGACACGCTGCTGTCCGGCGCCTTCATCGGCGCCGACGTGGGCGAGTCGGATGAGCCGGAATACGATTTCAAGGGGCTGGAGACGCCACCGGCGGTGAACCACGGTGCGCCCGGACGAAGTTACACCCTGCACAGCGACGATCTCGGCTCGCTGGATATCGGGTCGCCGGTGTACTACCGGCATATCCAGGTCGGACGGGTGGTGTCCTACCAGCTGGATCCGGACGGCAAGGGCGTCTCGCTGGGCATCTTTGTGGATGGCCCCAACGACCGCTTTGTCACTGCATCCACCCGCTTCTGGAATGCCAGCGGCGTCGATCTGTCGATCGGCGCCGGCGGCCTCAAGCTCAACACGCAGTCGCTTGCTACCGTGCTGGCCGGCGGCGTGGCCTTTCAGGACCCGCCCGGCCCGCATGACAGCACCCCGGCCGCGGAACACACTTCGTACCGGCTCTATGGCGACCAGGCCACCGCGATGGCCCCGCCGGATGGCGAGCCGCGCTATATCCGCATGCGCTTCGAGCAGTCGGTGCGCGGACTGGCGGCGGGTTCGCCGGTGGAGTTTCTCGGCATCGACATCGGCAAGGTGGTGTCGGTCAAGCTCGACTACGACCCGAAGACGCAGCGCTTTCCGGTGATCGTCGGCGCGCTGGTCTATCCGCAGCGGCTCGGCGGCGCCTACCAGAAGCTGGAGACGCTGGCCCGTTCGCGTGGCGAGAATCCCGATCTGGCGCAGCTGATGGGGCCGCTGGTGGCGCACGGCCTGCGCGCGCAGGCGCGCATCGGCAATCTGCTCACCGGTCAGCTCTATGTGGCGCTGGATTTCGTGCCGCATGCGCCGAAGGTGGCGTTCGACCCCAACGCGAAGCCCCTCACCGTACCCACCGTGCCGGGCAGTTTCGACAAGCTGCAGGAACAGCTGGCCGAGATCGTCGCCAAGATTGACAAGGTGCCGTTCGACAGCATCGGCCGCAACCTCGACCAGACGCTGGCCGCGCTGCACGCCACGCTGACGCAGGTCAACGGCAAGACGTTGCCGGAGGTCAGCAGCACCCTGCACGGCGTGCGCAAGACCATGGGCACCGCCAACGACGCGCTGTCCGGCGACTCGCCG
>JAJZGE010000331.1 GCA_021798675.1 Pseudomonadota bacterium
CCAAGGCGCACGCACAGGCGAAGGTGAAGCAGGCCATCGCGCAGGACAAGAGCCCATGACCCCCGAACTCGGCCAGCTCGCGCTGGTACTCGCCTTCCTGCTGGCCATCGCGCAGGGCTTGCTGCCCCTGCTGGGGGCCTGGCGCGGCAACCGCGCACTGATGGCGGTGGCGCGCCCCGCCGCGATCGGCCAGGCGGTATTCGTGGCAACCGCCTTCCTGATCCTGGTCTGGGCCTTCCTGCACTTCGATTTCTCGGTGCGGTACGTGGCCGACAACTCCAATCTCGCGCTGCCCTGGTACTACCGCATCGCAGCCGTGTGGGGCGCGCACGAGGGTTCGCTGCTGCTGTGGATCCTGATCCTCAACCTGTGGACGGTGGCCCTGGCCGCGTTCAGCCACAGGCTGCCGGACGCGTTCGCCGCGCGCGTGATGGGCGTGATGGGCCTGGTCTCGATCGGTTTCCTCGCCTTCATCCTGTTCACCTCCGATCCGTTCGGCCGGCTGCTGCCGATGCCGGTCGATGGTGCCGACCTCAACCCGGTACTCCAGGATCCGGGCATGACCTTCCACCCGCCGGTGCTCTACATGGGCTACGTGGGCTTCTCGGTGGCGTTCGCGTTCTCCATCGCGGCGCTGCTCGGCGGCGAAGTGGAGCAGGCCTGGGTACGCTGGGCACGGCCGTGGACCAACGCGGCCTGGGGCTTCCTCACCCTCGGCATCGTGGCCGGCAGCTGGTGGGCCTACGCCGAGCTGGGCTGGGGCGGCTGGTGGTTCTGGGATCCGGTAGAGAACGCCAGCTTCATGCCGTGGCTGGTGGGCGCGGCGCTGATCCACGCGCAGGCGATCACCGAGAAGCGCGGCGGCCTGCGCGCGTGGACCCTGCTGCTGTCGATCTTCGCGTTCTCGCTGTCGCTGCTCGGCACCTTCCTGGTGCGCTCGGGCGTGCTCACCTCGGTGCATGCGTTCGCCTCCGATCCGCGCCGCGGCGTGTTCATCCTGATCTTCCTCATCATCGTGGTGGGCGGCTCGCTGCTGCTGTACGCGCTGCGCGCGCCCAAGGTGGCGGGCGGCAAGCCGTTCAACGTCGTTTCGCGCGAGACGGCGCTGCTGATCGGCAACCTGATGCTGGCCACCGCCTCGGCGATGGTGTTGCTGGGCACGCTGTTCCCGCTGATCGGCGATGCCTTGCACCTGGGCCGCATCTCGGTGGGACCGCCCTACTTCGGCCTGCTGTTTCCGTTGCTGATGGCGCCCGTGGTGCTGTTGCTGCCGTTCGGGCCGTTCCTCCACTGGGGCAAGGCCGACGGCGGCGTGCTGAAGCAGGTGGCGCTGCGCGCCGGTATCGCGGCGGCGGCCTGCGCGATCGTGGCGGCATTCTTCGTGCAGGGGCAGCTGAAGGCCATCGTCGGCGTGGCGTCGGCGGTCTGGATCGCGGTCGGCGTGCTGCTGTACGCGCTCAGGCGCTGGCGCGACATGCCGCGCGGCCGCCGCTACCCGGCCGAGATGGCCGGCATGCTGCTGGCGCACCTCGGCGTGGGCGTGTTCGTGGTCGGCGTGCTGCTGTCCGAGGCGCTCAGCGTCAGCCACGACGTTCGCCTCGCACCGGGCCAGAGCGAACACGTCGGCGGCTACGACTTCCGCTTCGATGGCGTGCATCGCACGATCGGTCCGAACTGGCACGCCGACCAGGGCGTGATCACCGTGATGCGCCATGGCGCCACGGTGGCGACGATGCGCCCGCAGAAGCGCACCTACGCGCACGACCAGGTCCAGACCGAATCGGCGGTGGACGCCGGCGTGTTCCGCGACCTCTACGTGGCACTGGGCGAGCCGATGGACGCGAACAACATCGGGGGCGCCTGGGCGCTGCGGCTCTACTACAAGCCCTTCGTGCGCTGGATCTGGGGCGGCGGCGTGCTGATGATGCTGGGCGGCTTCGTCTGTGCCGGCGACCGCCGCTTCCGCATCAAGCGCATCGCCGCCGAAACGAGCGCGTCGGCGGCAACGGCCTCGCCGCAGGAGTCGCCGGCATGAAGCGTTTCGTACCGCTCATCGTGTTCCTGGCGCTGGCGGGCCTGTTCGGCTTCGGCATCTGGTGGAATACCTGGCACGACCCGCGCTACGTGCCCTCGCCGCTGATCAACAAGCCCGCGCCCGACTTCGCGCTGCCGGAGCTGGATGCGCCGGCGCAGACCGTCACCAAGGCCAGCCTGCTCGGCAAGCCCTACCTGCTCAACGTGTTCGGCAGCTGGTGCGTGGCCTGCGCCGAGGAACACCCGGTGCTGATGGCCGACGGCCGCCAGCTCGGCATCGAGCTGGTGGGCTACGACTACAAGGACGCGCCTGCCGACGCCAAGGCCTGGCTGCGCGACAACGGCAACCCCTATGACGTGGTGATCGCCGACCAGTCCGGCCGCACCGCCATCGACTTCGGCGTGTACGGCGCGCCGGAGAGCTTCCTGATCGATGCGAAAGGCGTGATTCGCTACAAGCACATCGGCCCGCTCACACCGAGGGTGATCGCGCGGGAACTGCAGCCGGCGATCGCCGCGCTGAAGCGGGAGGCACCATGAGGCTGCGCTTCCTGCTGTTCGCGGCACTGCTGGCTTTCGCCGGCCATGCGCTCGCCGCCACCGGCGCCATCGAGCCACTGCCGTTCAAGGACCATGCGCAGGAAGTGCGCTTCCAGAAGCTGACCAAGCAACTGCGCTGCCTGGTCTGCCAGAACGAGGACCTGGCCGATTCCAACGCCAGCCTCGCGCGCGACCTGCGGCTGGAGGTGTTCCAGCTGATGCAGCAGGGCAAGACCGACGCGCAGATCAAGCAATACCTGGTGGCCCGCTACTCCGACTTCGTGCTGTACGACCCGCCACTGCAGCCCGGCACGTGGCTGTTGTGGTTCGGACCGCTGGCGATCCTGCTGGCCGGCGCTGCGGTGGTGGTGGTGGCGATACGCCGGCGCAACCGCGGCGACGGCCCGCTAGACGATGACACGCCGGCCGATGGCAGGCAGGCCGGCAACGAGCCGACCAACACGGGGGACGACTGGTGAAAATCGCGTTCTATCTGATCGCCGCCGCGATGGTCGCGGTGGCGCTGGCACTGCTGCTGGTGCCGCTGCTGCGCGAAGGACGCCGGCACGGCCGTCCGCGCGGCGTGTTCGCGCTGGCGCTGGGCATCGCCCTGCTGCTGCCGCTCGGCGCCGGCGCGCTGTACCTGCACGTCGGCACGCCCATCGCGCTGGACGGCGTGCCCGTGAACAAGCCCCTCGATTTCCAGCAGGCGCTGGCCGAGCTGCGTGCGCACCTCAAGCAGCAACCCGGCGATGCCCAGGCCTGGGCCTTGCTGGCCCAGGCTACCTCGGCCATGAAGCGGCCGGACGAGGCAAGCGACGCCTGGAACCACGTGCTGCAGATCGATCCGAACAGCGTCGCGGCCATGGTGGGTTGGGCCGAAAGCGATTCGATGGCACGCAGCGACCACCGGATCAGCGACCGTGCGATCGACCTGCTGCACCACGCGCTGGAGCTGCAGCCGGACAACCAACGCGGCCTGTGGCTGCTCGGCATCGGCCAGTTCCAGCGCGCGCAGTACGCCGACGCCGCAAGCACCTGGCGGATACTGGAGCCGCTGCTGCACCCCGGCTCCACGGTAGCCAAGGCGGTGGCCGAACAGATCGCCAAGGCCGACCGCGAGGCCGGCATCAAGCCCGGTGACGAACCCGCGCCGGCACCCGCCGCCAGCCAGGGCGCCGCGCTGAAGGTGGAGGTGAGCCTGGCGCCGTCGCTCAAGGACAAGCTGCGGCCGGGCGACCAGCTCTACGTCTACGCCCGCGCGGTGAGCGGTCCG
>JAJZGE010000332.1 GCA_021798675.1 Pseudomonadota bacterium
CAGCGACAACGACATCGTGCTGAAGGCCGGGCCCGCGCATCTCGGCACGGTGATGCTGGCGGCGGACGGCAAGGTGCGCATCGTGCTGGACGGGAACAGCGGCGCTACCGTCGATGGCAAGCCCGTTGCCGAGGCCGCGCTGGTCGATGACATGCACGCGGCCGCCGGGACCGCGCCGACCACGGTGCGCTTCGGCAACGCGAGCTTTTTCGTGATCGACCGCGACGGCCGCAAGGCATTGCGCGTGAAGGACAGCGATGCCGAGGCGCGTCGCGATTTCGCCGGCATCGACTACTTCCCGATCGACCCCGCTTGGCGCGTCGAGGCCGAGTGGGTGCCCTTCGTGCCCGAGCACGAGCTTGAGATCGGCACGGCCATCGGCACCATCGACCGCGTGAAGGTGCCGGGCAAGGCCGTCTTTCACCGCGATGGCCGCACATTCGAACTGCTGCCCTATCAGGAGGAACCGGGCGGCGAGCTGTTCTTCGTGATCGCGGACAACACCTCCGGCAAGGAAACCTACGGCGCCGCGCGCTTCCTCTACGCCGCCTTGCCTGCCGCCGGGGTGGCCAAGCCGGGCAGGGTGGTGCTGGACTTCAACCGGGCCTACAACCCGCCCTGCGCCTTCACGCCGTTCGCCACCTGTCCGCTGGCGCCGCCGGAGAACCGGCTTGATATCGCGGTGACGGCGGGCGAAAAGAAATATCGCGGCGGCCACCACTGAGGACGTCCCTTCGCGTACCTCATTCCGGCGCATGCCGGAATGGCGGCGCGGCATCGGCGGCAGTTTCAGCTCCCTTTGAACGCCGCCTTGCGCTTCTCCAGGAACGCGCCGGTGCCCTCGCGCATGTCCTCGGTGGAGAACATCAGCGCGAAGCCCTGCGTCTCGAATTCCAGCCCCTGGTCCAGCGCCGTCTCGCCACCCTGCAGCACCGCATCGAGGATGCTGGCGGCGGCCAGCGGTGCGGCGGCGGCGAGCTGTTCGGCCAGGGCGGTGACCGCTTCGTCCAGTGCCTCGGGCGCCACCACGCGATTGACGATGCCGAGTTCGTAGGCGCGCTGCGCGTTGACGTTCGCGCCGGTGAGGCACAGCTCCAGCGCGGCACCGCGGCCGGCGAGACGCAGCAGGCGCTGGGTGCCGCCGAAGCCGGGGATCAGGCCGAGGTTGATCTCGGGCTGGCCGAACCTGGCCTTCTCGCTGGCCACGCGCAGGTGGCAGGCCATCGCCAGTTCCATGCCGCCGCCCAGCGCAAAGCCCTGGATGCGCGCGATCACCGGCTTGCCGAGGCGCTCGATGCCGCTCATCAGTCGCTGGCCGGCGCGCGAAAAGCCTTGCGCCTGCACCGGCGTGTAGCCGTTCATCTCCGCGATATCGGCGCCGGCCACGAAGGCCTTGTCGCCCGCGCCAGCCAGCACCACGGCGCGCACGTCGTCGTCCTGTGCGGCCTGGGCGAAGGCGATGGTCAGCTCGTTGAGCGTGTCGCGGTTCAGCGCGTTGAGCTTGTCGGGGCGGTTCACCGTGATGGTGCGCACGGCGCCACGATGGGCGATTTCGAGGTTGCGATAGGCCATGGGCCGACTCCAGCGATGCCGAAATCCGCATGGTAGCAGCGGGAACCTTTACGGCCGTGCGGGTTCCTACCCTGCATATGGCTGGCGAAACCCTTACGATGTGTCGCCTTGGCAAGCGATGGAGAATGGCATGACACGACTGCGTTGGTTGCTGCCCTGTCTGCTGTTGGCCGGTGCTGCGCATGCACAGACCCGCATGTCGCCGCCGGCGCCGGCGAAGCTGGACAAGACCAAGCTTTCCTATGCGATCGGTTACCAGATCGGCAGCCAGTTCGCCGATGGCCGCAGCCAGCCCGGCGTGCCCGACATCGACATCGCCACCCTGCAGCGCGCGATCCAGGACGCCTACAGCAAGCGCCAGCCTGCGGTGCCGATGCAGGCGATGCAGCAGCAGTTGCGTGCCTTCAACCAGCAGTTGCGCACCGATGCGCAGGCCGAATTCGAGCGGGTCGCCGCCGCCAATGCGCGCAAGAGCGCCGCCTTCATGGCGCGCAATGCCAAGCTGCCGGGCGTGGTATCGCTGCCTTCCGGCATCCAGTATTCGGTCCTGAAGAAGGGCGATGGCAAGGTCAGCCCCACGGTCAGCAGCACGGTGGTGGTGAACTATCGCGGCATGCTGGTGGACGGCACCGAGTTCGACAGCACCTGGGCGCACGGCGCGCCGGTGAGCTTTGCGGTGGATCACGTGATTCCCGGTTGGCGCGACGTCATCCCGCGCATGCACGTGGGCGACCGCTGGAAAGTGGTGATCCCGCCTCAATTGGCCTACGGCAAGGCCGGCGCGTTGCCCCGCATCGGCCCCAACGAGGCACTGGTGTTCGAGATCGAGCTGCTGGCGATCAAGCCGGACGCGCCGGAGCCGGCCAAGCCCTGAGCCAGTATCGGGCCGCTGCTAAAATGGTGGTCCATGTCGAACCAATCACCTCCAGTGCCGCCCCCCGCGCTCACGCCGTGCATCGGCGTCTGCCGGCTCGATCCGCAGGGCTATTGCATCGGCTGTCGCCGCACCATCGACGAGATCGGCCGCTGGCACGGCATGAGCGACGACGAACGCCTGCGCGTGATGCGCGAGGTGCTGCCGGCGCGTTTCCGCGCATGAACGACGAGCTGCTGCGGGCGCTGCTGCCGCTTTCCGAGCCACCTACATCGCCAGGCTGGAACCATGCGGACATGAGCGACCTGCTCGGTACCCCGCAGCGCCGCCAGGCGGCGGTGCTGTTGGCCCTGCGCGACGGCGACGACTCGCGCTTGGTACTCACCGTGCGCACTGATCATCTGGCCTCGCATGCGGGGCAGGTGGCGTTTCCCGGCGGAGGCATGGACCCCGGCGATGCCGACGCGCTGGCCACCGCCTTGCGCGAGAGCGAGGAGGAAATCGGCCTCGATCCTTCGCTGGTGGCGCCGCTCGGCTACCTCGACAACTTCGAGACGATCAGCGGTTACCGCATCACGCCGGTGGTGGCACGCATCGCCGAGGATGCGCGGCTCATGGCCGCGCCCGGCGAGGTGGCCGAAGTGTTCGAGGTACCCTTGGCGTTTTTCCTCGATCCGGCCAACCTGCGCCGCTACACCATGGAATTTCGCGGCCGTCGCCGCGAGATGGTGGAGTTCGTGCACGGCGGCCACCGCATCTGGGGCGCCACCGCGGCGATCCTGCTCAACCTGCTGAAGAGGATGGGACGTGCATGAAGACCACGCTGATTTCCGCCGCAGAACTCGTCGCGTTGCCGTCGGACCAGGTGCTGGTCGTCGATTGCCGCAAGGACCTGGCCGATCCGGCCAAGGGGCGTCGCGATTACCTTGACGGCCATATTCCCGGTGCCGTGTACGCCGAGCTGGATGCCGATCTCTCCGACCTGTCGTTGCAATCGCAGGGCATGGGGCGCCATCCGCTGCCGTCGGCGGAGGCGTTCTCCAGCGTGCTCGGGCGCTGGGGCTGGCGGCCGGGCCTGCAGGTGGTGGCGTACGACGCCGCCAACGGCGCCCTGGCCGCGGCGCGCCTGTGGTGGTTGCTGCGCCTCGCCGCCGAACGCGCGGTGGCAGTGCTCGATGGCGGCTACGGTGCCTGGCTGGCGGCCGGCCTGCCGGTGGAAACCGCGGTGCCGCTGCGCACCGCCACCACGGTAGCCGTGCGGTTCGAGCCCGCCGCAGCGGTGCTCGATCATGCCGCGCTGCATGCAGCACCCGCCCCCTTGCTGATCGACGCCCGTGCCATGCCGCGCTACCGCGGCGACGTCGAACCGCTCGACCCGGTTGCCGGCCACGTGCCGGGGGCG
>JAJZGE010000333.1 GCA_021798675.1 Pseudomonadota bacterium
CAGGTTGCGGCCGTGGAACAGCTCCTCGATCTCGCGCCGCAGCAGCGACTCGATGCGCTGGCGCTCCTTGAACGAGAGGTCGTCGGCATGCGACTCGAACAGGTAGGTGTCGAGGTCGAAGTCCTTGATGTGCATCTTCGTGTGGAACATGTTTTCCTGGTACACGTTGACGTCGAACATCTCGTACTTCTGGCGGATGTGCTTGGCCAGGTAGTCCTGCACCGAGTTGATCTTGTGGTCGATGAAGTGCTTCTTGCCCTTCACGTCGCGGGTGAAGCCGCGCACCCGGTAGTCGCACACCACGATGTCCGACTCGAAGCTGTCGATCAGGTAGTTCAGCGCCTTCAGCGGCGAGATCACCCCGCAGGTGGCGACGTCGATGTCCGCGCGGAAGGTGGCGATGCCGTTGTGCGGGTGCGTTTCCGGGTAGGTATGGACGGTGATGTGGCTCTTGTCCATGTGCGCCACCACGGCGCCGGAGATGGTGTCGCGGCCGAGCTTCTCCAGCACCGGCTCCTCGGAGATCAGCATGGTCACCGAGGCGCCCTGCGGGTCGTAGTCCTGGCGCGCGATATTGAGGATATTCGCGCCGATGATCTCGGCCACATCGGTGAGGATCTGGGTCAGCCGGTCAGCGTCGTACTGCTCATCGATGTACTCGATGTAGCGCTGACGCTGCTCTTCGGACACCGCATAGCAGATGTCGTAGATGTTGAAGCTGAGCGCCTTGGTCAGGTTGTTGAAACCCTGCAGGCGAAGACGCGGAAGTGGTTTGACCAAGACGGCTCTCCATGGCTGGTTTCGGCCAGCAGTAGAGGCGGGTTAGCGACAAGGGTCCCCGCTGGGTGATGTGACGCGCGGCAGCGACTGTGCGCGACCCTTGTGACCGGCCCGCGACAGGTTCGTCGCGATCGGCAGACCGCCAAGTATGCGGCATAAGGCAAAAAAACTGAAACTGCGGCAAACTGCTCCCGTTTGTCATAATGCCGCGCAAGGCGGGTGGCTGGCAGATACACCTGCCGCCGTTGCGGAGATCGCCGCTGGCAACAACCATTTCGGGGAGTCATCGTGGCGCAACCACTCAAATACCAGCTGCAACAGGCTTTTGAACGCTCGCAGGCTCCACTCGGCTTTGCCCCCGACCCCGCCTCGATGGAGCGCTTCCTGGCGCTGTGCCATCGCCGGCGCTACCCCGGCAAGACCGCGATCATCCGCCCGGGCGATCCGGCCAACACGCTGCACTACGTCGTGGAAGGCTCGCTGGCGGTCTGCACCGAGGATGAGCAGGGACGCGAGCTGATCCTCGCGTACATCAGTCGCGGCCAGTTCATCGGCGAGATGGGCCTGTTCGTGGAGCAGGCGCAGCGCGAGTCGATGGTGCGCACGCGCACCCCGTGCGAGATGGCCGAGGTCAGCTACGAGCGGCTGTTCCAGCTGATGGAAGGCCCGCTGCGCGAGGAGTGCCCGAAGATCCTGTTCGCGATCGGCGCCCAGCTCACCAACCGCCTGCTGCGCACCTCGCGCCAGGTCAGCCGGATGGCGTTCATGGACGTCACCAACCGCATTTCGCGCACGCTGCTGGATCTGTGCCAGGAGCCCGATTCGATGACCCACCCGGACGGTACCCAGATCCGCATCTCGCGTCAGGAAGTGAGCCGCATCGTGGGCTGCTCGCGCGAGATGGTCGGGCGTGTGCTGAAGCAGCTTGAGGAACAACGCATGATCGACGTGTCCGGCAAGACCATCGTGGTGCGTGGCACCCGTTGAGCGGCCGGATCCCGGGCGGTTCATCTGCGGCCGGGCCTGAACCAGTTTTTTACCATCACTGGTCGAGGATGAATCCTCGCCATGGGTCGGGGCAGCGCGTGGATGACGGACAGTTCCTCATTTTTGTCGGTATCGGCCTGCTGGCACAACTCGTCGACGGCGCGCTGGGCATGGCTTATGGACTGGTCTCCAATGCGACCCTGTTGGCGATGGGATTGCCGCCGGCGATGGCCAGCGCCACCGTGCACACCGCCGAGGTATTCACCACCGGCGTTTCCGGTGCCTCGCATGCGTGGTTCGGCAATGTGCGCTGGAAGCTGTTCTGGCAGCTGGCTGTCCCCGGCGCGGTTGGCGGCATGGTGGGCGCCTATTTCCTGGCCATGGTGCCGGGCGAGACGATTCGCCCGTTCGTCAATGCCTATTTGCTGATCCTCGGCACGATGGTGCTGCTGCGCGCCTTCGGCAAGCGGGTGAGCCACCATCAGGTACAGCACACGGGTGTACTCGGTTTTGTTGCCGGCCTGCTCGACGCCATCGGCGGCGGCGGCTGGGGGCCGTTGGCCACCAGCACGCTGATCGCCCGCGGCGGCGGCGTGCGCAGCACGATCGGCTCGGTCAACGCGGCCGAATTCGTGGTGACGGCATGCGTTTCCGCCACGCTGGTGTGGCACGTCGTCATCGGCCACTGGCCGATCGTGCTGGGATTGCTCACGGGTGGCGTGATCGCCGCACCGCTGGCGGCATGGCTGGTGCGGCACCTGCCTGAACGCGCCGTGATGGCAGCGGTCGGCAGCCTGATTGTGCTGATCAGCCTGGGCCAGCTGCTGCAACAACTGTTGAGCAACCGTGAGCTTTAGAACCAGTCCACGCGGGTGATCACGCGGCCGAGCGCCTTCTCCACCTTCTTGCACAGCGTCGGCGTGCCATTGACCAGCACCACCTCGGCGGCCGGCCGCAGCATCGGCACGTCCTGCAGCGAGTCGCTGTAGGCCACTTGCCACGACGAAAGACCATGCTGCGCCAGCAGCTGCACCTTGCGCGCGCCCACGTTGTGCCGCCATGGCCGCATGCCAAGCCAGCCCGGACGCAGCTGCGACCCCAGCACCTGCAGGTTCGACAGCCCCAGCTGCTGCAGGATGCCGCTCACCAGCGCGTGCTCGCAGCCGGTCACCACGATCACCCGATCGCCCGCGGCCTGGTGCCGGCGCAACGCGTGCAGGCCGTCGCGGCAGAACTGGCGCGGCCGACGCACCAGGCTGGCGGCGAACGCTTCCGCGATGGCCTGATAGCGCTTCTCGCCCACACCCAGCAGCGCGACGCGCACCAGCGTGCGCAACGGCAGTTCGCGCGACAGCGGCAGTTGCAGCAGCAGCAGCGGCGCGCACAGCAGCGCAAGCGCGGGGCGCCACAGCGAGCGCGCATAGCGCTCGCGCATGAACAGATGAAACGCATCGCCGTGGATCAGCACGCCGTCGAAATCGAACAGCACCACGCGCGGCGGCGTGGCGGCCACGCCGGCGGCTTCGCCCGATACCGAGTTCACGGCGTACCGAACAGCCGCCGCAGTTCACTGCCCGGGTCATCGGCGCGCATGAACGCCTCACCGACCAGAAACGCCTGGATGCCGCCCTCGCGCAGGCGCGCCACGTCCTCCGGCGAATGGATGCCCGATTCGGCCACCAGCACGCGGTCGTACTCGATCATCCCCTGCAGCGTGAGCGAGGTTTCCAGCGAGGTCTCGAAATTGCGCAGGTTGCGGTTGTTGACACCGATCAGCGGCACCGGCAGCGCCAGTGCGCGCTCCATCTCTTCCTCGTCATGCACTTCGCACAGCACGTCCAGATCGAGTTCGGCGGCGAGCAGTGACAGCTGCAGCAGCACGTCGTCATCGAGCGCGGCGACGATCAGCAGGATGCAGTCGGCGCCGATCGCGCGCGCCTCGTGCACCTGGTACGGGTCGATGATGAAATCCTTGCGCAGCAGCGGCAGCGAGCACGCCGCGCGGGCCTGCTGCAGAAACGCCTCGCTGCCCTGGAAAAAATCGCTGTCGGTCAGCACCGACAGGCAGGCGGCACCGCCGG
>JAJZGE010000334.1 GCA_021798675.1 Pseudomonadota bacterium
GCCCGATGTTGCCTTCCTGGATCAGGTCGGCCAGTTGCAGGCCGTAGCCGTTGTAGCCGCGCGCCACGTGCACCACGAAGCGCAGATGCGACATCACCAGTTTCTTGGCCGAGGCAAGGTTGGCCTCTTCGAGGTAGTCGCGCGAGAGCGCCTGCTCCTCCTCCACGGTGAGTACCGGGATACGGTGCACGGCAGAAATATAGGCATCCAGACTGCCCACCACGCTCGGTAGCGGGAAGTTGGCGGTCACCAAAGCTTGGGACATGGTTGGAACCTCCTGAATGGCATCGCAGTTTAGCAGTCGGGTATTGAGAGTGCTAAGTGCCGGACAAGTTCCGGCCCCGACTTAATGCACCGTATCGTACAGATATTGACCACAGAAATACACCCCTGCCATGCACCGCTGGAGCATGCTTGCAGAAGGCGACTCAAGCAGGCGTGAAAGATCCGGGCAACTCGGCGCGCGGCGGCAACGACCAGTCGATCGGCGTGCTGCCGTGCGCCTGCAGATAGCGGTTGGCAGCGGAGAAATGGCCGCAGCCGAGAAAGCCTCGATGGGCCGACAACGGCGACGGGTGCACCGAACTCAGCACGCAGTGGCGCGCGCCGTCGATCAGCTGGCCCTTGCGCTGGGCATAGGCGCCCCACAGCAGGAACACCAGCCCCTCGCGCTCGCGGTTGAGCGCGTCGATGGCGGCATCGGTGAAGCCCTCCCAGCCCTTGCCCTGATGCGCGCCGGCACGGCCGTCCTCGACCGTCAGCACGCTGTTGAGCAGCAGCACGCCACGCTCGGCCCATGGCGTGAGGCAGCCGTGATCGGGGCGCGGCAGACCGAGGTCGCGGCTGATTTCCCTGAAGATGTTTTCCAGCGACGGCGGCACCCGCACGCCCGGGCGCACCGAGAAGCACAAGCCGTGCGCCTGGCCCGCCCCGTGGTAAGGATCCTGCCCCAGGATCACCACCCGTACTGCCTCGAACGGGGTGTGCGCGAACGCCGCGAAAATCTCCGGGCCGGGCGGATAGATCCGCTTGCCGGCCTGTTTTTCCGCACGCAGGAAAGCGGCCAGCGACTGCATCTCGGGGCGCTGCAGATAGTCGCCGATGCGTGCTTTCCAGCCAGCCTGCAGCTGACCCTGGCCGCTGCTCATGCGTCGGCACGGCCGCGCAGGTGCTGCGCCACGCGCAGCTGGAACAGCAGCTTGGTGATCAGCAGCTTTTCCTCCACCGGTTTCTCGACCAGGTCGTTGGCACCGGCCTTGATCAGGGCGGTCTGGTTCGCCGGGGTCTCGTCGCCGGTCATCACCAGAACCGGCAGCCGGCCCTTGCCGTAACCGAAATCGCCGCGGATGCGCTCGAGCAGGTCGCCGCCGGTCAGCTCGCCCTTCAGGCTGACGTCGGTGAGCACGACGTCGGCGCCCACCCAGCCCAGCACGCGGTCGGTTTCGAGCATGGCCAGCGCATCCTCCACGCTGACCACGTGGCGCACGGTGAGGCCGATTTTTTCCATCATGCGGCGCGTCGCCAGCGCCACCACGCGGCTGTCCTCGACGTACAGCACGGTGCCTTCGGCGCTCGTCTGCGGGCTCACGTAGCCGCGGATGAACTGCGCCAGCGCCTGGAAGCCCAGCGCCTTGTCGAAATAGTCGGTGACGTGTTCGCCCAGCGAGCGGCGGTGCAGCCGGTCCTCCACGTCGCCGGACACCACCACGATCGGCACATAGGTCTGCGGCGCCGACTCGCGCACGAAGCGCGCCAGCTCCAGCCCGTCCATGTCGGGCAGGCGCAGCGCGATGGTGATGAAATCGAACACGCCCTCGCCCAGCACCTGCTGCGCCTCGGCGCCGCTGCCGCAACCGATCACCTCGACCCCGGGCAGCTCGGCCTGCAGCACCCGACTGATCAGCTGCCGCACCACGCGCGAGCCGTCCACCACCAGCACCCGCGGTGCCTCGGTGAGCAGACGACTGCTGATATTCGTACTCATGCCCTGCTTATCCACCCAAGCGGAGGCGATCCGTGCTGATGACCGGCGGGCACACCCCCTGCGCCCGCTTCCATCGCGATAGTGCACTGCCGACCGTGGCGACGGCTGCGATGGGCGTCACCGGGCCGACTGGTGATCATCTCACCTCGCATCAGACCGCCTTGCGCAGCTGCCACGCGCTGACCAGACGCGCACCCAGCCAGCCCAGCGCGGCGGCCGCCAGCGGCACCGCCAGCAGCAGCCACAGCGGCAGGCCGCCGACCTGCAGCTTGCCGTCATAGGCCTGGCTCAGCTGCGCCACCGGGCCGGCCAGCGCCAGCTCGATCAGCACCGCCAGCAGCGCGGCCAGCATGCCGCTGAACAGCCCGTACCAGATGCCGGCGTACAAATACGGTCGCCGCACGAACGCGCCGCTGGCACCGACCAGCAGCAGCACGCCGATCTCCTCGCTGCGGCTGGCGATATCCACCCGCACCGTGTTGCCGACCACCAGCAGCGCCGCCAGCGTCAGCAGCGAGGCCAGCACCAGCACCGCGCGATTGCCGACGGCGAGCAGCGCGTCCAGCCGCTGCCGCCAGCTGCCGCTGTCCTGAACCATGTCGACGCTGCGCATGCCACGTACGTCAGTCACCAATTGGGTGACCGCGCCGGCGCTCAGCTCCGCCCGCGGCTGCAGCTGCAGCACGTACGGCAACGGGTTGCTGTCCAGCGTCTGCAGCGCGCCGCTGAAGCCCTGCATCTTCGCCAGCTCGTCCATGCCCTGCTGCGGCGTCTTGATGCTGACGCTGGCCACTTCCGGGCGCGCACCGAGCTGCCGCGCCAGCAGCTGCGCCTGCTGCGCATTCTGGCCGGGCTGCATGAACACGCTGATCGCCTGGCTCTGGCCCAGCGCATCGCCCAGCTTCTGGACGTTGCCCAGCAGCAGGTAGAACGCCAGCGGCAGCGCCAGCGCCAGCCCCATCACGGCGATCGTCAGCAGGCTGCCGAGCGGGCGCGCGGCGAGCCGGCGCAGGCTGGCCGCCGCGCTCCAGCGGTGGTGCTCCTGCCAGCTGCCGACGCGCCGCCCGCGGCTGTGCTCATTGCGTGGCGCGGCTTCGGCTGCGCTGGCGGTTTCGGGCGGCATGCTCACAGCACCTCCTGCGATGCCAGATCGGCGACCAGCCGGCCATGGTCGAGCACGATCACGCGCTTCTTCATGCGCTTGATCAGCGGCAGATCGTGGCTGGCGATCAGCACCGTGGTACCGACCTGCTGGAATTCGCCGAACAATCCCATGACCTCCAGCGCCAGCTGCGGATCGAGGTTGCCGGTCGGCTCGTCGGCGATCAGCAGCGTGGGCCGCGCCACGATCGCGCGGGCGATGCCGACGCGCTGCTGCTCGCCGGTGGACAAGGTGGCCGGCAGCTGCCGCTCGTACGGCAGCAGGCCGACCTTCTCCAGCGCCGCGCGCACCCGTCGCGCGCGCTCGGCGCGGGCGACGCCGCCAATCACCAGCGGCAGCTCGACGTTGGCGAACACCGTGCGCTCCATCAGCAGCCGGTGATCCTGGAACACCATGCCGATGCGCCGGCGCAGCTTGGGAATGCCGCCGCGGCGGATTTTCGCGAGATTCTGTCCGTCCAGCGTGATGACGCCGTGCGAAGGGCGCTCGATCAGGCCGAGCAGCTTCAGCAGGGTGCTCTTGCCGGCGCCGGAATGACCGGTGACGAAGGCCATCTCGCCGGTCGGCACCTCGAAGGAAAGCTGCGACAGCGCCTCGTGGCCGCCTTCGTAGCGTTTGCTGACTTGATCAAAATGGATCACCGAGTATCCCCGAGCCTGCCAGTCATCGTATCAACGGCAAGGATAAGGTAAGCCGGCACCC
>JAJZGE010000335.1 GCA_021798675.1 Pseudomonadota bacterium
CGTCGTAGCCGCCGATACCGTACATCGGCTCGCCGGTGGCGTGGTCGAGCACGATGCGGCCCTGCGCCAGCGCGGCGAGACCGGCCTGCCGCAGCAGCGGGTGGCCTTGCGCGTCGCTCACCTCGAGCGTGTCGCTGGCGCGGTGCCAGGTCGCCACCAGGCGATCCGAGCGCAGCGTCACCGTGTCGCCCGTGCGCTGCACCTGCAGCTGGAACGGCGCCGCGTCGGCGGGATGCGGGTCCATCACCAGGCTGGCGGGCGTGGCGCCGCTCTTCGGCAGGTAATGCACGTGCAGCACGCCGGGCGCCGGCATCTGCAACGTGAGCGTGCCGCTATCCAGGGCGAACTGCACGCCGACGCGGCCGTCGTGCCTTGCCTGCGCGGCCGTGGCGTCCGGCGCGGCGAACGCGGCGGAGGAGACGGCGTTGAGGCTGCAGCCCAGCAGGGCGGCCAGTGCGAAGGCAAGCGGTTTCGATGTCGTCATCGTGCGGCTCCGTATGAATTCAATGGAATCGGGTTGGCAGCGAGGCTGCAGCGGCAGCTTCGCCGTCCGTCCGCGGCGGGGTTGCCGCCGGCATGTCGCCGCTAGTCGGACCCCAGGATCGCGCTGCCGTAAGCGGGCAACGACAGTCGATTGTCGACGATGCGGGTGCCGGGCAGGGTGTGCTTCAACAGATGGTTGAAGCGTTGCGTGGGCAAGCTCACAGTCTGCGGCTGGTCGAAGAGGTTGTGCAGCACCAGCACGTCGCCATGTGCGTCGTCCAGCTCCCACGCGGCCACGTGCAGGTTGGCATCGCGCCAGTTGCGCAAGGTGCCGTCGCGCAGCGCGGGGATGTCGCGCCGCCAGCCGATCAGCATGCGGTACCAGTTGAGCAGCGAATGCGGATCGGCCTGCTCGGCCTGCACCGACACGGCGCTGCCGTCGCCCGCGTTCCAGCCTTCCCAGGTCGTCTCGCCCGGGCCCTTGCCGGTGCGGTACCAGCGCATCGGCTCGCGCAGGTGCGGGTCGGGCTTCTCGCCGCGCATGCCGAGTTCCTCGCCGTAGTAGACGAAGGGATGGCCGGGCAGGGTCAGCAGCATCGCGGCGGCGGTGCGCATGTGCTCGGGATTGCCGTCGAGCTGGCTCATCACGCGTTCCTGGTCGTGGTTCGACAGAAACGGCGCGTCGTCAAAGCGGCCGTGCGCGGTGGCGCGGTAGGCGTCGTACTGGCGTTGCAGCGTGGCGCCGATGTCGCGGTCGCGCTCTTGTTCGGCGCTGTCGATGAGGCGGGTGGCCAGCGGGAAGTTGAACACCGCGTCCAGCGAGGCCATCCACGGCACCAGGTTGTCGGGGTTGTGCCGCGCCACCTCGCCGACCAGCCATGCATGCGGGTTCGATGCGTCGATGCCCTGGTGGAATTCGTGCCACCAGGCGAGATTCTTCTTGAGCACGAGCGGACTGTCGCCGTCGGTCTCGCTGTTGTCGTAGATGTGCTGCGCCGCGTCGAGGCGGAAGCCGTCCACGCCCTTGTCCAGCCAGAACCGGCCCACCTTGATCATCTCGGCGCGCACGGCGGGGTTGTCGTAGTTCAGGTCGGGCATCTGCGCGGTGAACACGCCAAGATAATGCGGCCTTGAAGCCGCCTGCCCGCCGCCTGCCGCATGCCAGAGCGGGCCGCCGGTGGCGCTGATCTGCTTGAGGTCGGTGGCCGGCGTGGCCCAGCTGTACCAGTCGTGGTAAGGACTGCGCGGGTCCTGCGCAGCCTTGAACCAGGGCGACTGGTCGCTGGTGTGGTTGATCACCAGGTCGAGCACCACCTTGATGCCGCGCTGGTGCGCCTCGCGCACGAGCCGCTCGAAGTCGGCCATGGTGCCGTACTGCGGGTTGATCGCCTCGTAGTCGGTGATGTCGTAGCCGTGGTAGCTGGGCGAGGGGTTGATCGGCATCAGCCAGATGCCGTCCACGCCCAGCGACTTCAGGTAGTCGAGCTTGGCGGTGACGCCGTTGAGATCGCCCACGCCGTCGCCGTTGGTGTCGTACCAGCTGCGCACGAAGATCTCGTAGTAGGTGTCGGAAGGCGCGTGGGCCGTGGCGGCGGTGGGCGGTGCCGCTGCTGCTGGCGCGACAGGCGACAGCAGTGCGGCGGAAAGCAGGAGTGCGAGGCGGAGTGGGGCTTTCATGGAATCTCCTGCGGTGCGGATCAGGCTTCGACGGGTGCCGGCACGCCGCAATGGCGCGCCACGAACTCATGGTGCGGCGGCAGCAGGTTCACGGCGCGGCCGACCAGGGTGCGGACGTCGGCGAGGAAGCGGTCGAGCTGCTGGTCGTCCAGTTCGTCGGCCATGGGGTGGTGGCGTGCCGGCTCGATGTGCTGCCCCAGCAGCACCTGCAGCCAGCCGGTTTCGGTGAACAGTTCGTCGCCCTCGCGGAAGATCATCCCGGTGTGCCGGAACAGCTCGATGCGACGCGCCAGTTCCGGCGGTATCTCCATGGCGCCGCAGTGCTGCCAGAACGGCGTGTCGGTGCGCTCGGTGGCTTTGTAGTGCAGGATCAGGAAGTCGCGCACGCGTTCGTATTCGAAGCGGGTCTGGCGGTTGTATTCCTCCGTCAGCCTGGGGTCGCAGTGGCGGTCGGGGAACATCGCCAGCAGGCGGTTCACGCCCGACTGCACCAGGTGGATGCTGGTCGATTCCAGCGGCTCCATGAAGCCGGCAGCGAGGCCCAGCGCAAGGCAGTTGCGGTTCCATGCCAGCTTGCGCATGCCGGTGACGAAGCGCAGCGGGCGCGGATCGCCCAGCGGCTCGGTCTCCAGGTTCGCCAGCAGCTGCGCGGCGGCTTCGTCGTCGCTGATGAAGCGGCTGCAGTACACGTGGCCATTGCCGGTGCGGTGCTGCAGCGGGATGCGCCACTGCCAGCCCGCGGTGCGCGCGCTGGCCTGGGTGTAGGGGCGCATCGGGCCGCCCGGCGCGCTACCCACCGCCAGTGCGCGGTCGCAGGGCAGCCAGTGTTGCCAGTTCTCATAGCCGGTCTTCAGCGCGCCCTCGATCAGCAGGCCGCGGAAGCCGGAGCAGTCGATGAAGAAGTCACCCTCGACCGTTGCGCCATCGTCCAGCAGCAGCGACGTGATGCGGCCGTCGTCGGCGTGCAGGCGCACGTCGACCACCTTGCCCTCGATGCGCTGCACGACGCCGGGCTTGATGTGTTCGCGCAGGTACTGGCCGTACAGCGAGGCGTCGAAATGGTAGGCGTAGCGGATGCCACCCAACGGGCTGTTCGGCACCGCGTCCATCCGCGCGAAACGGTTCTGGGCGGCGGCGGCCGAATTCACCGAATGGGCCCACAGGCTCTGCGCGCCGGGCCGGCCGCGGCTGCGCAGCCAGTGGTGGTGGAACGGCGTCAGCCCCACGGGTACGCCGAAGTCGCCGAAGGCGTGCAGGTAGGAGTCGCCCAGCCGGCCGAAGCCGTTGAGCTGCACGCCGAGCTTGAAGGTGCCATGCACGGCGCGCAGCATGTCGTCCTCGTCGATGCCGAGGAAGCGGTTGACGTGCAGGATCTGCGGGATGGTCGCCTCGCCGACGCCGACGGTACCGATCTCGGCCGATTCCACCAGCCGGATCTGCAATTGGGAGCCGAGCGCGCGGGCCAGCAGGGCGGCGGTCAGCCAGCCCGCCGTGCCGCCGCCCACGATGACGAGCTGACGGATGCGCGTGTCGCCGGTGTCGCCCATGCGCTGGCTCCTGTGTTGCCCGCCACGCACGGCGGGATTGGAGAGAAAAATGCCCCGCCGGAATCCGCACGGCGGGGCACACGGGGAGTCAAGCTTGTCAGAACATCACTGGAACTTGTAGGAGAC